>DPCJ01000018.1 GCA_003516705.1 Prolixibacteraceae bacterium
CCCTGGTAACGGCGAACGGCGAGGTTAAACTGAGAACCATTTTCAAGAACAGTTTCGTCAAGCGACGACAGTAATACAAATTTATCGCTGCCGGGCTCTGCAACCGGGCAAACCAATAATCCGTGGTATTTCCGGGTGTTGCATCCACTCAAAGTTGTACTCAGCCAGGCGCCAGCCTTATTTGCCCGCAAAATCTCCTTGTTCAGCGAGTATTCAAGATTTATCAGTTTTTCTTTGTCGAATTTCAGGTAACTCATCGCCTTTTAATTTAGGTGAAACAATAAGTTCAAACCCTGCCAAAAGCGTAACTTTCTCTCTCACAACCCCGATTTTGTTTCAGCAACTTCTTTGTGACAGTTATTTCTCCGAGCCAAAAAAATACACCTTTTCCCCCGTAAAATCAATGTTTTTAAACTCTTTTTCCAAATTATTAATATGTTCCTGCATTTGCAGCAAAAAACGGCTGTATTCAGGAGTATTTTTATTGAAAGGCCTGTGATTGGCGGCCTGCACTATTTTTTGCACTCTTACCGAAATTTGCCGGCTTTCTGCATCGATTAATGCGTTTTCAAATTTATTCCAGATAAAGTCGATGGCCACGTCTGAAATATGTAACATATCGGGAGCGTAAAACCTGTAATCGCGAAGCTCGTCCATCACAAGTTCGTAAGCAGGGAAATAAGCGCAGTTTTCGCCGCGACTGTGAATAATTTCATCAATTGCAAGAAGCAAAGTAGCTTTGCTCAACTGGTTCTCAACAGCGCCATCTTTCCAGTGACGAATGGGGCTCACGGTGAAAATAATTTTTATTGAGGGATTGACAGCCCTGATTTCATCGATGAGTCGCAGATATTCAGCAACAATTTCATCAACAGTTAAACGGCTTCTGATAAATTCACTATCCGGGATTTTATGGCAATTTGCTACAGTTTCGCCCGATTTTTTATGTTTGTAAACCCTGGCAGTGCCGAAGGTAATAAATAGGAATCCGGCTGTTTTCAGAAAAGCTGATGAATATTCCAACCGCTCATTGATTTGCTGAAGTGTGACATTAGCATCTTCGGAGGAAAACCGGCCGTGGTGCGAAAAGCTGTGCCAAAGTCCCTCGTGATGAACCAAATCGGTCAGCGAAAATTTTCTGCCATTCAGCAACATCTTCAGGCTGTTGGCTACCGACTCTGGATTGTATAAAATTCCAAAAGGATTAATATCAACCGGATATTTCAAAACAGCCATGCGGCTACCGATGTTTTCGGTAAAACAGGAACCCAGAAACATATTTTGATGCGCGTATCCCGTTTTGTACCTGAACTCCGGAATTTTTACCTCTGTTCTGAATTTCGGCTCCATTCTATTTCACTTTCGGAATATCAACTTTTTTCAAAACCAAAGCTGTTCGGGCTGGCAAATAGAGTTTCAGGTATTGTTGTCCGGTTAAATCGCTGCCGGACAGCGTGTAGTAACTGATATCCGTATCAACCCGGTCGTGTCCGCCAAAATTGCCCGAATCGGTACTCAACACAACTTTGTATTTCCCTTTTCCCAACGGCATCCCGTAATCGGTAAACGATTGCGTAGGATTAAAATTAAAAACAAACAAAAACAATCCGCGATGAAACGCAAGCACATTATCGGGTTTGTTCTCAAAAACAAAATCGACCGATGAAATTGTCAGCAGCTTATTTTCGTTTATCATCCGAATCATCTCCCTGTCGAAATCATACAACCAGTGAAATTTCAGCTCCGGATTTTCGGCAATACTCCAAATGCGGCGACAGTGTTTGTACGACCAGCCGTTGCCCTCGCGCGGAAAATCAATCCACTCGGGATGGCCAAATTCATTACCCATAAAATTGAGGTAAGCGCCACCGGCGGCTCCGGCAGTTGCAAGCCTTATCATTTTGTGAAGCGCAATTCCACGGTCAACAATGAGGTTGGGCTGGTCCTTTCTCATGCTGTAATACATTTCTTTATCGATGAGCCGGAAAATGATGGTTTTGTCGCCCACCAGCGCCTGGTCGTGCGATTCAGCATAACTCACCACTTTTTCATCTAATCGTTTCGAAGTAAGCTGGTAAAATATTTCCCCCATATTCCACTCGTTGTCCGACTTTTCCTTAATCAGTTTAATCCAGAAATCGGGTACACCCATTGCCATGCGGAAATCGAATCCAAGGCCACCATCTTCAACTGAAACGGCCAGTCCGGGCATTCCGCTCATGTCTTCGGCGATTGAAAGCGCCATCGGGTTAATTTGTTTGATGAGTTTGTTAGCCAGACGCAAATAGCTGACTGCTTCGCCATCCACATTTGCATCAAAATAATCGTCGTAACGGGTAAAGGCTTTGCCCAACCCGTGATCGAAATACAGCATACTGGTAATTCCATCAAACCGGAACCCGTCGAAACGAAACTCTTCGAGCCAGTATTTGATGTTGGAAAGCAAAAAGTGCAGAACTTCGTTTTTGCCATAGTTAAAACAGTACGAATCCCACGCCGGATGCTCGCCACGGCCGCCATCGTGAAAAAACTGGAAGCGTGTGCCATCGTATTTTCCAAGGCCTTCGATTTCGTTTTTCACAGCGTGTGAATGAACCAAATCCATAATCACAGCAATTCCCATTTCATGGGCGGCATCAATCAGTGCTTTCAGTTCGTCTGGATTTCCGAAACGTGATGATGGTGCAAAAAAACTTGAAACATGATAACCAAAACTGCCATAATACGGATGTTCAGGAATAGCCATCAATTGCAGCGTATTGTAACCATTTGCTTTTATCCGCGGGAGCATATTTTCCCTGAATTCGGCGTAGGTGTGCACACACTCCTCTTCGCCAGCCATGCCAATGTGTGCTTCGTAAATCAGCGGCGATTCATCATTTCTTTTGAAACTTGCAGTTTTCCAATGATATGCCTTTTCCGGTGCCCAAACCTTTGCATTGAAAATGTGCGTGTTTTCGTCCTGCACAACATAAGTTGCCCAGGCCGGAATACGTTTGGCAAAATCGATGGCCCAGTGTACTGAAAGTGCGTATAAATCATTGTGATGAAGCGCATCGTGCGACAAGTTCAGTTCCCAAACACCATTTTCGAGACGAATAAACTCATAAGGTTGTTTTTCCTGCCAGTCGTTAAAGTTTCCAATCAGAAAAATAAACGTGGCATTTGGCAACCATTCCCGGATAACCCAACCATCAGCGGTTTTGTGCAATCCGAAATACAAATGCCCGGTTGCGAAATCATACAACGGTTTGCTGCCTGTCAATTCTTTTTCTTTTTTGTCTGCTGCATCAATCCGGCTAAGAATCACTTCTGCAAATGGTTCGAGCCAGGTATCGTGCTGTAGTAATACAGGTATTTTGTCTTTCATTATGGATACTTTTTTTGGTGTAAAACGGGTTATAAACCCACCTGTGAATTTAAGAAAAAGGGTGGACTAATTGCACCAATGATGAAAAGAGGTAGTAAAATCGAAAGTAAAAAATAAAATATCAGTAAACCAGCTCAATATTATCTACCCAGAAAACCGATTCAGTTGAGCCCGTATATTTCATTCCTTCGTAGCTCGATGTAAAATACATAATCATGTGCGTGGGTGTTTCGCCGGGTTTACCCCAACCTTTTTCAACCAGCGGGACCATCTCACCTTTCGAGTTTTTTACATACACTTTTCCTACTGAAGGTATCAATCCCATGGTTTTTGGGTCGTATTGCGGAAGATTGGTGGCATCGCCATAATACACCGGGTATGTTGCTCCGTTAACCCATTGGTTTACAATTCCTGTAAAAAACAGCCGGGTGCCGCCAATGCGGGTTGCAAAAACATTACCGTTACTGTCTTCCCAACGTTTTTGCAGAAGAATTGAAAAATCGGCTTTGTCTTCACCAGCCACAGGCTTTACATTTGTTGTTGCCTCAACCCTGCTTTTTCCGATGTGATATTTGTAATCGAATTTCACAGCTTTTGGCATCCCGGTAAACGGAATTCCCTGACTTGCATTTTTTTCAGGGTCTTTCATGCCTTTCACAGGTTCAATGGTTTCGCCCAAAAACAGGGTTCCGGCAAGCAAAACATCAACTTTAAAACCTGCTATATTATCCTTTCTGATTTTAGTTTCGAGACGCGCACAGTATCCATTGCCCCTTTTCTCAGGAATTACGCGGGTATTTCCCACATCAAGCACCATCTTGGCATAAATATTTGTAGCCGACCAAGGCGAGGAGTTGTCTTTCAGTTTCATATCGGTAAAATCGGCTCCGGCACTTACTTTTCCAACACCATATAATTCAATGGTATTGCCACTTAGCAAAACCGATTCTTTTAGTTTGCGGGAGTACCAGTTGTCGAGATTTGAGTATTTCAATTGTCCGTTTCCGTCGGTAAAATTTACCGGAGATTTTTGCGCTGAAATATTACCAGAGAGAAATATTAATATTAATACTGTCGTAATTATTTGAAATTTAAAACGTTGGAAAGAATTCATAAAACTGTTTTTCTTTTTGAGAATCATTTTGGCTTTTTCAAGCCGCAAATTTAGCGGTTTATTCGTTTAATGAAAACCGATTTTAGACGGTTTGGTTAAATTACAATCATGAAGATTGCTTCACGTTGCTCGCAATGACAATTCCTGAAATAAAAGTGGAGAGAATACAGGTTTGGCGGCGTTGCCGCCAAACCTGTATTCTCTCCTAATATCTCTAACAAAGTTGTCATTGCGAGAGTTCTCCCATTTTTTAAATGGGAATAATGAGTGAATGACAGAAAGCCGCATCAATGCTGTCATTTCGACGAGTATGCGAGGAGAAATCTCTTCGAACTGGTAGATTTCTCCTATCGTCGAAATGACAGGAATTTTGAATCTGTCATTAGGAGCGCAGCGAAGCAATCTTTCACTTTGAAAGAAAACAAATCATTTGAACCTCCTTAGCAGATTTGAATTTCAACAGACTGAAAACTATTTAACTTTGTCGCTGTTTTATAGAAATTTAAAAACCAGAACTATGAAAAAACCCGGGTTTACTACCACCGCGCTCAATGTTTCCTATGCGAAACCCGACCCGCACAACAGCCTACAGATGCCACTTTACGAATCGGTTGCATTTGAATTTGATTCGGCTGAAAAAATGGAAGCCAATTTTAAAGGCGAATACATTGCACATGTTTACTCGCGCACATCAAGCCCTACTGTTGAATATTTTGAATTAAAACTGAAAGCGCTAACCGGAAGCCACGCAGTTTTGGCGGTAAGTTCGGGAATGGCTGCAATTGCTGATTCGATTTTGGCGGTTGTCAAATCCGGAGAAAATATAATCTCGGGCAGTCGGTTATTCGGTCATACTTACGCTCTTTTTCAGGATACACTGGCTGGTTTGGGAATCGAAACCCGTTTTTCGGATTTACACGAAGTTGCCGAAATCGAACAACTGATTGACACAAAAACCCGGGCAATTTATTTTGAAACAGTTACCAATCCGCAGCTTGATATTGCTGATATTGAAATGCTGGCCGGCATTGCAAAAAAACACAACCTTACCCTGATTGCCGACTCAACAATGACTCCACCCAATATTTTCAGTGCAGGCATTTTTGGTGTTAATATCGAAGTGATTTCAACAACAAAATACATTTCGGGAGGTGCAACTTCGTTTGGCGGTGCTATTATCGACCACGGAAATTTCGACTGGAAACTGAATCCAAACTTTTCAAAATACACTGAAAAATTCGGAAAGAATGCGCTGATTGCCAAACTGCGCAAAAACATTTACCGCAACACCGGCGGAAGTATGACTCCGCAAACCGCCAAAATGATGATTCAGGGCTTGGATATTCTGGAACTTCGGGTTGAAAAGTGTTACAAAAACTGCATGAAACTGGGCGCATTTTTCGAATCGAACCCAAAAATAAAACGTGTTGACTATCCCGGATTAAAAACTGATTCAAGATTTCCGCTGGCCGAAAAATATTTTAACGGGATTCCGGGAACGATTATGTCGTTTGATTTGGAATCGAAGGAAGCCTGTTTTTCATTTATGAATAAACTGCAAATCATCCGTCGGGCCACCAACCTAAACGATAATAAAACGCTGATTATTCATCCTTATTCAACTATTTATGCCGAGTTTACCGAAAACGAACGCAGAGCTGCCGGCATTCGCGACACGATGATGCGGCTTTCGGTGGGTATCGAAAACGTGGAGGATTTGATTGCAGATATGGAATTGGCGCTGGGCTAAATTTATGTTGTTTTTTTGTAATTAATTATTGCCCACGCATTAAAGAAAATAGCAAAACCTGTCATTACAATGAAATGGAGCCTGATATGTTGGAAACCGCTTCCTTTCAGCACAATCATTCGCATTACATCGATAAACCAGGTTACCGGGTTAAACCGGGCAATCCATTTTGCCCACTCTGGCATACTATCAATTGAGGTAAACAAACCGCTCATCAGAATAAAAACCATTAAAAAGAAGAATGCCAGCGACATGGCTTGCTGCTGTGTGTTGGAGTAGGTCGAAATTATCAGCCCCACGCCTAAAATGGCTACCAGGTAAATCGACAAAAATCCGTAGAGCAGCAAAATACTGCCTTGTGGAACGATCCCGTAAACTAACCGGGCAATCAGAAAAAGCCCTACTGAAAAAACAAACATCCCGATAACCCAGAATGGAATCAGCTTTCCGAGAATAAAATGGTGTTTACGAATGGGCGTGACATTGATTTGTTCAATAGTTCCTACCTCTTTTTCCTTTACAATGTTGAGCGCACACATGAGCGCCCCGACCATGGTTACAAGCAACACCAAAATGCCGGGCACCATAAAATGGGCATAATTCAGGTATTTGTTAAACCAGTTTAAATTGGTGATTTCAATGGTGGGCAGCGCCGCCACTTTTGGAACCGGAGCCATTTCGGCCCTGATGTTTTGGTTGTACTGTGCAATAATCCTATTCAGATAAACCGCACCAATGTTGGCTTTTGTGCCGTTAATCGCATTTACTGCAATAAACAGTTTTCCTTTTTCACCGTTCACCAGGTCTTTTTCGAACGACTGTGGAATCTCCAATACCAAATCGGTTTTGTCGGTTTCCATTTGTGCAAAACCCTCGTTAAACGATGCACTGAAACCTGCCAGTTTGAAATATCCTGAAGCCATAATACGGCTGGTGAGGTCGCGCGAAAACACGGAATGGTCGTGGTCAACCACCGTGATATTAATGTTTTTGATTTCGTAATCGGCAGCCAGCGGCAGAATGAGCAACTGCACAACGGGTACAGCCATAATCATTCGCAGAATCACAGTATCACGGAAAATTTGTGTGAATTCTTTTTGCAATAAAAAAAGCAGTGTCTTCATGCGAGCCTCACTTTAAATTTTTTGATACTCAAAACCAGTAAAAACAATGTCATCCCCACCAAAATCAGTGTTTCTTTCCAAATAGCCGAAAACCCAAGTCCTTTAATCATGATTGATTTTACGATGATGTAATACCATTTTGCCGGAACAATATTCGAAATCACCTGCAACGCCACCGGCATATTTTCGATGGGGAACATAAACCCTGACAATAATATTGTGGGTAGCATCATTCCAAGTAAAGCAATAATCATGGCTGTGCTTTGCGAGCTTGTTGAATTTGAAATGAGTAACCCTAACGATAACGCAGTGATAATTAACAGTGCACTTTCGGCAAAAAGCAGCAAAACACTTCCTTTAATAGGTAAATCAAGCAAATAAACACTCAACAGTAAAATTACAGACAGATTAATGAGCGACAAAAAGAAATAAGGAATCGCTTTTGAGATTACCACCAGAATAGTTTTAAATGGCGAAACAAGCAGCACTTCCATGGTGCCGTTTTCCTTTTCGCGAACAATAGAAACCGAAGTCATAAGTACACTGATAAGCAGTAGAACAAGCGCCATTACACCCGGTACAAAATTGGTGGCTCCTTTCAGTTCAGGATTGTAAATCATTCGAATGTCGGTTTCGATTTGGTAAGGAATATTTTGTAAACCCTGTAACTCCGACTGGTAATTCATAATAATGTTCGATGCATAATTTGTTAAAGTTCCCCCGGTATTCGGGTCAGAGGCATCGGCAATAAGCTGAATCTGCGCTTTGTTGAGATGTGTTAAATCGTTGTTGAAGTTGGCTGGAAAAACCACTACAAGTTTGATTTTCCCTTCCCTGAAAACCTCTTCAATCTGCTGGTGGCTCATTAAAATTCGTTCGATTTCGAAATTGGCGCTTACTTCGAGTTTGTCGATAATTCTGCGCGAGGCAGCATCGTTGGCATAATCGCAAACCACAATGCGCGTGTTTTTTATCTCGTTGGTGAGTGCGAACCCAAACAGCACAATTTCGGCAATTGGCATTCCAAAAAGCAGCAGCAACGTTTTTCTGTCGCGAAAAACGTGGTAAAATTCCTTTCTTACAAATGCGATAAACTGTTTCATATTCTGGCTGCTGGCGACTTGCAACTTGCCGCCTGTCTTTAAAAATTTATTTTATGGTAGATACAAGGCATGCCTTGTATCTACAGCGTTTCTATTCTCCCCGTTTTGCGCCACGGGCCAACTGGTAAAAAACTTCGTCCATATTTGCAGCGCCAAACTGCCTTTTCAGATTGGCGGGCGAGTCGAGCGCTTTGATGTAGCCATCAACCATCATCGAAATGCGGTTGCAATATTCAGCCTCGTCCATGTAATGTGTTGTCACAAATACTGTGATTCCACGTTCTGCGGCAGAATAAATCAAATCCCAGAACTGGCGGCGTGTAACCGGGTCAACACCTCCGGTTGGTTCATCGAGAAACACGATTTTAGGCTCGTGAAAAATGGCTACCGAAAAAGCCAGTTTTTGTTTCCAGCCCAGTGGCAGTGAACGCACCAAAGTTGAAGCCTCTTCTTTCAGACCAAGTTGCTCCACCAGCTCAATACTTTTTGTTTTGATTGTTTTGCGGTCCATCCCGTAAATTCCGCCATAAAATCTGATGTTTTCGAGAATGGTTAAATCCTCGTACAATGAAAATTTCTGGCTCATGTAACCAATGTTCTTTTTAATCTTTTCAGTTTGCCTGAACACATCGAAACCTGCAATAGTTGCTTTGCCAGATGTTGGATTCGAAAGACCGCACAACATGCGCATTGCCGTTGTTTTTCCGGCTCCGTTTGCACCCAGAAAACCAAAAATTTCGCCCTGATGCACATCGAATGTGATTTCGTTTACTGCGGTGAAATTGCCAAAACGTTTCGTCAGTTTTTCGGTTGATATTACTGTTGCGGTTTCCATTTCACTTCATTAAATCGATAAAACAATCCTCAATGGTTGGCGTAATTTCCTTTATTTCAACATCCTGATGATTCTTTGTTTTCAGAAACGTCAGCAATTCATTCTGCAACTTTTTGTTTTCTGAAAAGGTAACATGATGTGCATCGCCAAAAGAAAAACAACTGGCAGTTTCAGGAAAATACCTGATATCGGTAAGCAGCCGGCTCATTTGCGCCGAATGCACAGAGTAGAGTTTTTGCGGAAACTGGCTGATGATTTTTTCGGGTGTATTGATGGATAGAATTGAACCATTCTGGATGAGCGCAATCCGATCACAAAGCATGGCTTCGTCCATGTATGGTGTTGAAACAAGTATCGTAATTCCCTGCACTTTCAGCCGTTTCAGCATTTCCCAAAATTCCTTGCGCGATACGGCATCCACACCGGTTGTAGGTTCGTCTAAAAAAAGTACGGTTGGCCGGTGAATCAGCGCACAACTCAATGCCAACTTTTGCTTCATGCCACCCGAAAGTTTTCCGGCACGACGGGTTTTAAACGGTTCAATCTGTGCGTAAATATCTTTTATCAGGTCGTAATTTTCTTCGATAGTGGTATTAAAAACAGTGGCAAAAAAACTAAGGTTTTCCTCCACTGTTAAATCCTGGTACAGCGAGAATTTGCCTGGCATGTAGCCAATCTGGTTGCGGATTGCACGGTAATCTTTCACCACATCAAAACCATTTACTGTTGCCGTTCCGCTGTCGGCAAGCAACAAAGTGGTGAGAATGCGAAAAATGCTTGTTTTTCCGGCACCGTCGGGACCAATCAAACCAAACAATTCGCCTTTTTCCACCGCCAACGATACGTCGTTTACCGCATGCGTTTCACCCTTGTTGTAGGTTTTTGTGATATTTTGAAGAATTACGTCCACAATTGATAAATGATTATTTATTAATGATTATTTCAATTTTTTAAAAATTGATTTCTCCATACATCCCTATTTTGTAGGTTCCATCGTTTTTCACCTTTACTTTCATGGCGTAAACTAAGTTGGCGCGCTCTTCTTTGGTTTGAATGGTTTTGGGCGTAAACTCGGCTTTGTCGCTAATCCAGGTAATTACACCTTCGGTTTCAGCAAAACCACCCTTGCCATCGTCGGTATGCACTTTTACTTTTTGGTTGAGTTTTACCTGTGGCAACTGGTTGGCCGAAATATAAACACGCAATATAATCTCCGACAAGTCGGCAATTTTATAGAGTGGTTTCCCTGCGGCAACCATTTCTCTTTGCTCAGCATATTTGGCTATTACTGTTCCGCTGAATGGGTTTACAATCCGGCTTTTCAGCAGCTGGTCGTTTAGTTGCTCAATCTGAATTCCAAGTGGAAGAATGTCTTTGTTGATTCCGGTTGAGGAAATTTCAAGCGTCGATTTTTGGGCATCGATTTGCTTTTTGATTACGGCAATTTGTGCGTTAACATCATCGAGTTGTTTGGTGGTAGCCGCATCCGATTTCACAAGGTTTTCAACTCTTTTCTTTTCTGTTTCAGCTGTTTTTAACTGCTCCTGCAATGCCGAAAGCTGCACCGGAATATTTGGCTTTTTTGCGGAGAGCGCTTCCATCTGCAATTCAAGTTGTTTTTTCTTCAGGTAAAGCTGAACTGTATCGACGTAACCAACCTGCTGACCTGCTTCGAGCGACTGTCCTTCTTCGAGCAGAAATTCTTTTAGAGTACCGGTTGCTTCGGCTGAAATCACGGTTTCAACGGCTTCAAAAGAACCCGAAGCATCGAAAGTGCTTTCATTGTTGCAGGCGGCTGCAGTTAAAAGAAGTGCCGCAAATACTGAGTTTTTAAATATCCTTTTCATCATTTTATTTTTCAATTGTGATTTCCTGTTGTTGTTTTGTTATTGTACAGCACCATTAATAGCTGAACCTGGTGAAGCAGCAGGTTTTGGCGCGCCTGGTCTTCGGCGTTTACATAGCTTACATAATCAATTGCTGAAATTGTGCCATTCTCCAATTGGTTGCGGGCTGTGTTTTTTATCTCTTCACGCAAAGCAATAATTTCCTCATCGGTTTTTATCAGCGCTTCGGTTTTGGCAGTTTCGTTTATTTGCTGCTGAACGGTAAGGTTTGTATTGAACAGAAAAGTTTCCTTTTGCAGCTCCACCGATTCACGGTTAAATTGCAAAATATCCTTCTCTTTGCCTGAAGTGTAAAAGCTGGAAATGTTCCAGTTGAGGCGTAACCCTGTAAAATAATACATATCAAAATTATTGCTCAGAAAATTTAATGCCGGACGCCCTGCCCCACCCTGGAAAAACAGGCTGAACCGGGGCAGATTTTTTGTATTCACAATATTGCTTTGTACATCGAAAGCATTTTTTTGGAGCTCGTACAACTGCAACTCAGGCCGGTTGATGGCGTTAGAAAACTGGGGAACCGGTGGTTTTTGCAATTTTGTTTCAGTTGTAATAGTCTCGCGTGTAAACAGGCTGAGCATGTCGGCGTAACTTTTCCAACCGGCTTTTAACTCTGTGGTGCGTTGTTCGGCTTTCAGCAACTCGGCTTTCAGTAAGCTGAGGTTGCTTTTCAGCGAGGTTCCATTGGCAATGGCTGCTTTTGTCTTTTCAATTCCAGCAATGATGTCTTTCTTTACAATTTCGTTTTGTTCAATCTGAAGTTCAACTAACAGCATCCCGAAAAAAAGCTGGTCGATGCGTTCGTAAAGCCGGTAAAGTTCCACTTCAATTTTCTGCGCCTCCACTCCTGCATTGATATCGACCAAATCTTTCTGGTTACTGAGTGTAAAAAGGTCAGTAATTGGCTGTACAACTTCGCCGTACAGTTTGTACTGATCCTTGCTGATGGGTTCGAAATTGAGCATGCCACTCAGATTTTCATTTAATGCAAGTTGTGTAACATCGCTTTGGTACGTGGCCTGACCCGCAACTGTAACCTGAGGTAAATAACCTTTTGAAACATTGTCGAGCGAATACGACTTCGATTTTTCGATGAGCCCGAACTGTTTAATGAGCGGGTAATTACGCCGGGCTTTGGCGTAACAACTGTCGATGGAAATCGGCTGCTCCGTTTGCGCCTGAATATGTGCTGTCAAAAACAGCAGCAACAGAAGCAACATCCTGTTTTTTGTTCTGCTTTCAATCATGACTCTGAGATATTTGTAGAATTTCCGTTTCAATGCGAATTCATCATCGCTTTAATCCAAACCGGAATCAGCTTTTTGCGTTCTTCGATTAGCGCATTAAATTGTTCCTCCGTTAATCCTGAAATGACTTTCAGAAGTGGTTTTCCAATAAACGGGAAAACGATAAGCCCAATAAAATTCATCATAAAATGTATGAAATTCTGGTCTTTTATTTTTCCCTGTTGCACCGCCTCATTAAACTGACAGGTAAAAACCGAATTAAATACAGTATTCCGGATATCGACTTTTTGCAGCAGTTGCTCCGGATTGTTTCTGATTTCGCTCATAATAAAGAGCGGAATATCAGGTTCCCTGAAAATCAAATCGATGTAACCGGCAGCAAACTGTTCAATTTTTTCTTCGAATGAGGTTTCAGGATTATTGATAATCACCGACACCGAACCAAAAAACTCTGTTAAAGTTTCAATCATTACCAAAACAAACAACTTCTCTTTGCTTCTGAAATAATAGTTCAGCAATGCCAGGTTGATACCAGCTTCTTCAGCGATGTCGCGCGTTCGCGATGCCGCAAACCCCTTTTTGTGAAAAACAGTGCGGGCTGCATTTTTTATTTTTTCCTCGGTGCTTGAATCGGTTGCGTTTTTAAGATTATCCATGACAGAACGTTTGCAAAAATTACACGACAAATATATTTTATCTTTCGATTTAAACAAATCATTCAATCATTTATTTTAATCAAACGATTAAATAAATTAATATATCAAATTCAACTTGCCTACTAATAAGGTACAATTTGCTGATTGATTTGTAGCCAAACACTGAAATACAAGTAGTTGTATTGCATTACATTTTTGACGCACCTACCTTTACATCGAAATTCATCAACAATAAAAAATCTGGGATTATGAAAGCACTGGGTATGCTGTTATTAACAGCTTTATTAACTGGTTGCCTCTCAAACAAAATCGATGATCTTATCACGGATGCAGAAGACGAAACCATTACTTTCGTAGAGAAAGTTCCGTCTGATTTTAATTGGTCAACCATCACCTCTAAACAAATTAATGTAACTTTTATGCGCAACAATGTATTGTCACACGATTTGGACAATTCGATAATTGAGCTTTATAACGATGACAATGTGCTGATTGATGCGCTAACTATTTTAGATGGCAAAGCCAATTTCAACGTTCGCATTCCTGCCAACTCAAAAACACTTAAATTGGTTACGCTTGCCACCATCAGTTTTAAGGAAGTGGGTATGTCGGATACCGATATTGTATTTGAAGTGCCTGAAGTTAATGCAATAAACTTTTCGAAAACAGACACAGATAACGATGGATTGTGCGACCAGTTCGACGTTGATCCAAATAATCCTGAATTAACAATCAGGATTGAAAGACAGATAGAAACTTCGACTAAAAGTGCAGCCAGAGCAAACTCCTCGGTATATTCCTATACCATTTTCGAAGACTTGTGGCCATCGAAAGGCGATTACGATTTTAATGATATGGTAGTAAAAACCACTTTCTACTGGGTACGTGGCCGTAGCAATTACATCCAGGAAATATCGGGTATTTGCAGTGTTGAATGGATTGGTGCCGGAATGGGAATCGGACTTGGATATGAATTATTTTCTTCCTTTGGAACAGAACTCGGATACGAAGACGATATTATTACAACTATAGAAGGCGATGCTATTTTAGATGAAATGGTTACAAATGGTATCATTTTATTTAAAAAAGTTCAGGATGTTGCAAACAAACAACTTGAGTTCACAATTAGTCTGAAAGACAAGGAAATAAAAGAATTTGCCTTCGTACCCTATCTTTTCAGGACCGATAATTATTCACAACAGGTTCGCCCATTTGGAGCTCCTCCCACGGAAGGCCAGGATATGAGCCTGTTCGGAACAAAAAATGATGCGTCGCCTTACCAGTGGACCCGTAAAAATGGCAGTAAATTCAAATATCCGCTTTCCGGAAATCAGGCATTTTACCGAAGCGAAGAAAATCATCCGTGGGGAATTGAGTTTATGGCAAAATCGTTTAAACCCTCACCCGAAAGAACTTCGATTACAGAAGTCTATCCACAATTTGTAAACTGGGCTGAATCAGGGGGAAAACAATACACTGATTGGTATGATTACCCGAACTAAAAAACGACGACTTTGAAGTAAACAATTGATAAAAGAAATTCATTCGATTTTTTGAAATTTGGGATAATTTTAGTTTGATGAGTTCCTGGGCCGGTGGATGTTGATTCACCGGCTCTGTTTTTATCAGCANNGAACGAACCGGGGCATAACCAGCCAATTTAAATCCGGTTATTCCGCGCACTTCTGTTTTCTCATTGTTCTTTTCTCCCCGTCTGGTATAAATAGCGATTACTCCGTTTGACCCTTTCGTACCAAAAACAGAAAGATGCTGTGCTGACTTCAATATTTCTACTTTTTCGATATCGTTTAAAGGAATCGCTTTCACTGTCTGTATCATTTGTTCCATGTTCGCAGTAACAGTTCTGCCTAGCTCATCCTTTTCCTGTGTTACCTCATCAGGGAGATTAAAACTGGCATTCGACACAAGCGGCACACCATCAATCAGAAAAAGCGGAGTGGCATCAGTTCCGAAAGTACCGGTACCCCTTATTTTTATATCATTTCCGCTGATATCAACGCCCGGAACTTTTCCCACCATAAAATCAAGCAC
>DPCJ01000145.1 GCA_003516705.1 Prolixibacteraceae bacterium
GCTATTTCCCGGTACCCCGAAAACGTGGACAACAGCTGAAAGAAGTAGCTCAGCTTGATGGCTGGCTCCGCGATGGTTCAGCTGATTTTATTAACAGCCTTTGCGACTGGGGGATTTAACATGTAGTTGAATAATTATCAAGAATATAGCACTTTATATAATGAAGAAAAATTAAAATTGTTTTTGATAAGATAATGTCATAAATTGATGTGTTTTTTACTAAAAATCTAAACTAAAGCAGAATTTCGTTGTTAAATTAAAATATTATAAAGTGTTTATTATATTAATTTTGAATGACAGCCAAAAAAAAATGGGAATTGAAATGATTATTGTAAACTATTTTTAAAGATATTTGTACCCTATTAATTTAACTGACCAATGATTAGTTTTACGCCCAATTATAGAATATGGAAATAACACTCACCACAATAGCATTTTTTTTAGGATTTATTCTTGTTGTATTTACAATTCCACCCATCATAAGAGTTGGCCATGCCAAACGTTTGTTCGATCCTGTAAATGAGAGAAAACTTCATAAAAAAACCATTCCTCCGCTGGGGGGTGTCGCTATTTTTATTGGTTTTGTCATTGCCACGGTTGTGGCAACCGACGGAATTCGCTTTGATGAGTTAAAGTACATTCTGGCTTCGGTTATCGTGATGTTTTTTATCGGGTTAAAGGATGATTTGATGGATATTTCAGCCTTGAAAAAACTGATAGTACAGATTTTTGCTGCTTTTTTACTCGTGGGGATGGGAGATCTCAGATTTACCAATCTGCATGGTGTTTTTGGTATTTATGATATTGGCATTGTACTGAGTCTGATTATCTCTGTTTTTGCTGTGATTGTTATTATCAACGCATTTAATCTGATTGACGGGATTGACGGACTTGCTTCGGGACTTGCAATGACAAGTACATTTATACTGGGTTACTGGTTTTATGTGGCCGGCCATTATACTTATGCAATTATGGCGTTGGCTTTGGCAGGCAGTTTAGCTGGTTTTTTTGTTTTTAATGTTTTTGGCGACAAACACAAACTTTTTATGGGTGATACAGGCTCATTAATTATCGGATTAATTATTGCGGCAATGATTATCAAATTTAATGAACTGAATATCAATATCACCGGGGAACATGCTATTGCTGCATCGCCTGCGGTTTCGTTTGCAATTATTATCATTCCGCTGATTGATACAATGCGGGTTATGGCCATCAGAATTAAAAGTAAGAAATCCCCTTTCTCTGCTGACAATAATCATATTCACCACCGGTTATTCTATTTTTTCAAAAAGCATATTGTAATCACCTCAATACTTGTTGCTTCAAATATTGTGCTGTTCCTTTTTTCTTTATACCTCAATAATACCAGGATAAATGTAAATTATCAGCTACTGATTCTTGTGGTTACCAGCATTTTGATTTCTTTTGTCCCTTCGGTTTTTATCAGGCTAAGTGAAGACCGCAAAAATAAGGTGGTGTTGAAATCACGCTGGTCTTCAATATCCAGGTTGTTTTTCTGGTGATATGTTTAGTTACTGATTCTTTCTCAGTACTTCAATTAAATGATAATTTAGTGGAATGAAATCTCATTCAAAGTTTGCCGGTATTTTCGTCTTTATTCTGGCACTGGTTTTTTCAGCTACTGTTGAAGCGCAGCAACCTGTTCAAATACAGGTTTTAAATTCAACACTTGCCGCCACTGACAGTGTGCAGCCCTTTTGGTTCACAGCCAATCAACAGGGGAAGATTCCTCAGAATGGTTCATTCTTTAATGTTACTGATATTTTTATTGGACAAAATCACCGTCAGGAAGTAAATTCTGCTTTTTCGACAACCTGGGGAATTAACGGAGTAGCTGCTTTGGGTAGTGAGAGTTCATTTCAACTTAACCGGATTTTTGCAGGTGTGGCCTATAAAGGTTGGGAACTGAAAGCCGGAATGTTTTATGATTCAATCCGGTATGCAGGGTTATCAACCACAAACGGTAACCTGGTCCGCAGTGGAAATGCACGGCCAATGCCTTCAATCCGGTTTTCAACGCTTGGGTACAAATCGTTGCCATTTTTTAAAAAATGGTTCAGGTTTAAAGCAGAATATGAAGAGAAATTGCTTAACGAT
This sequence comes from Prolixibacteraceae bacterium, assembly GCA_003516705.1. Classification (GTDB taxonomy): domain Bacteria; phylum Bacteroidota; class Bacteroidia; order Bacteroidales; family Prolixibacteraceae; genus Draconibacterium. The sequence continues at coordinate 2,122 of DPCJ01000145.1, forward strand.
GAAAGATATATCGATGCAGCTCATTTGCACCATAAATCACTATATGGAAAGTTCAGGCTTTCTGAAGTAATGAATTTTACTTTAGGTTTGGAGCACTTTGTGATGTGGGGTGGTACATCTCCTGTCTATGGTGAATTGCCGGGGTGGGATAATTATCTGTATTATGTGCTGGCAATGCCGGGAAACAGCGATTTTCCGGAAACCGACCAAAAAAATATCTCAGGCAACCAGTTGGGAACTTATCAACTTGAGCTTGAAAGGCGCTTTCAAAATTTTGAAGCTACGTTTTATGTGAGCCATCCTTACGAAGATAACTCGGGTCTTAACTGGCACAACAGAACCGATAACCTGGTCGGGTTGTATGTTCATCGTTTTAAAGGAAAACCGATTATCTCGGATGCGTTATACGAATTCACATATACCAAACAACAAAGTATCCGTAATTCATCTGACAGGGAGAATGATTCCTATTTTAATCATGGTGTTTATCATTCAGGCTTCACATATTATGGTCGTGTATTGAGTTCTCCGTTGTTTTTTCCGGTTAAAATGATTGATGGTGTTTCTGCCGGTATTCAGTCGAACAGGTTCTTTGCCCACCACATGGGAGTACGCGGGTTTATCAGTGAAAATTTGCAATGGCGCGGATTAATTACCTATGTTGAACATTTTGGTACTTATCAGCAATCATACGAAACAGTGCAAAAGAATGTACTGGGAATGCTCGAAACCAATTATATAAATCCTGACTTTCCGGTTGAACTGGGTTTGTCTGTAGCAGGTGATGCAGTTAATACAACAGGCAAAAATCTTGGAATCCAATTCACCGTTGGAAAATCGTGGTAGATTTTATTTGCATGCTCGTAATAGTATGATTGATTCCGGTTGCCGGGGGAAAAGAGATTTATTAAGATTGGTTAAGATTTTTTAATGCTGGATACTGGAAAAAAAGAGATTGATGGAGACTTTTTGTGATTTATTGTGACTGCCTACTGCTTACTGCCGCTGGATACTGGATACTGGATACTGGAAAAAAAGAGATTGATGGAGACTTTTTGTGATTTATTGTGACTGCCTACTGCTTACTGCCGCTGGATGCTGGATACTTGATACTGGAAAAAAAGAGATTGATGGAGACTTTTTGTGATTTATTGTGACTGCCTGCTGCTTACTGCCGCTTGATACTTGATACTTGATACTGGAAAAAAAGATTGATAGCGTTTGATTGCTCAATACTCAATACTCAATACTTATCGCTCATTTCTCATCTCTCACCGCTCATCTCACTCTGTTCTTCCCCCCTGGTTTTCTCCTTAGGTTTTTCCTGCATTGTTTTCCATTCAAAAATATCGGATTTTGATAATGGCCGTATGTCGATTTTCCAGTCGAATCCTTTTAATTTTTTGTCATCTTCAGTGAGTTGGGCCAACGGTTTAAGCTCACCTTCAGGGGCTTTCAGAAATGAAATTGTATTTATTTTTCCTTCTTTGAACCGGATGGAAATTTTGCTGCTTTCGGCCCTGTTCAAGCCAATAATTTCTTCCTTTTCTATTGCATAATAAAGGGTTTGCCCGTTCCCGTTTACATCAATCCGGTTAAGTTCGTTGGCAACAACATAACCAATCATCTCCTTTCCTTTTATCTGGTCGAACCGGTTGGAATCCTGTTTAGAAATAATAAAACTGTTGCGGGTAAGCCTGAGTTGGTCGGGGGCATTCTCAAATTGCTGCATTTCAATTAAATCAGCAGAAAGCTGATGAATATCGGACCATAACACCGGGGAATAGTGCAATTGAATGACCGAATCGCGGGTGAAATATACCATCGAATCACAAACTCCCTGCATATCGGTTCTGAAGAAACGTACTTTCCTGTAGGCAAAAACAATTTTTTCGTCGGGAATTGTATCGGGCACAGTACGCAAGGTATCGGCGTGTAAAAACAGCGTGTCCTTTTCGTTATAATTCATATAAACTGCCGAATCGGTAACCATGGCAGTTTCGTTCAAATCGCTGTATTCGGCAATATTACCTGAAATAATGGAGCTGTTTTCAATATCGGTAATCCATACATTTTTCAATGCTTTTCCCGACTTTGTTTCTTTATCGTATTTGATGTACCCTGCCTTTATATTTTGTTTGTCGTTCGAAATAACAGGGTTTTTGAGCAGTTCAGCATCTCCGGTTTTAGAGTCGTACCATCCGTCTTCAGCATACAGTGTATTGGCAGTGTCGCGTATGGTTGTGGGCCCGGTGATAAAAATACGCCCGGTTGTTGTATTATAGCTCACTGTGTCGCTTGTCATGGTGTAATCTTTATCCACTGCCACCACATCGCGGTAAAGATAAAGCAAGTCGTCGTTGATAAAATATTTCCCGATTTGACTGGTTATCGTTGTGGTGCTGTCAACTATTTTTCCTTTGTCATCATAATAGCTGATATTTGTAGCGAGGTCGTAATCAAGTGTATCGGTAAAAATAGTTGTCGATTTATTAATCAGCTTCACATTTCCCCACGCGCGGGCAAAACTGATGTCGCCATCATAAAAAACTGTACTGGCATAAAGGTGCAGCGTGTCATCCTGGTTGATGTGTACATTTCCAAACGCATCGACCCGGTTGGTACCTGTGTAAGTGTAAGCACTGTCGCACCACATCAGAATATTTTTATGGCGGATATGAACCGAATCGAGCAATCGCTGCGCATTTGCAGCAATCTGCTCGCTGGCTTCAAGCGACCCGGCCCTCAGTATTTCCACCATTTTTCGTTCCTGTGCCGAAACATTCAGCACAGCAATAAAAAAGGCAAAGACCAACAGCCTGTTTTTTAAACCCGATGTGAAAAATCTGAAAAGCATTAAAGCAGTTTTTCAATGATTTTATCCACCGAAATATTTTCGGCTTCGGCCTTGTAATTTTTGATAATACGATGGCGGAGAATGGAAGGTGCAATGGCTTTCACATCCTCAATATCGGGTGAATATTTGCCATGCAAAGCGGCGTGTGTTTTTGCGCC
>DPCJ01000047.1 GCA_003516705.1 Prolixibacteraceae bacterium
ACGTAATTGATTAAAAATGCCATGAAATCAATTTTAAACTTAGCACTTGCTGTTCTGCTTTTTACAGTTGTTTCCAACGGACAAAGCATTTCGGTGCACGATCCGGTGATGGCAAAACACAACAATACTTACTATGTTTTTTGCACTGGCCGGGGAATCGGTGTCTGGTCGTCAACCGATATGAAGGAATGGAAACGGGGACAACCTGTTTTTTCGGAGCCGCCAAAATGGGCTGTCGAAGCGGTGGCTGGTTTCAGGGGGCATATCTGGGCACCTGATATTTCATTTTTTAATGGTAAATATTACCTGTATTATTCAGTTTCGGCATTCGGAAAAAATACATCGTGTATTGGNNGACCCGAACCTGGTTGTTGCCGCAGACGGAACGCCATTTTTAAGTTTTGGTTCGTTTTGGGATGGTTTGAAGCTTGTAAAACTAAACAGCGATGCAACCGCTCCGGCAGAAGACATTAATTCGATACCCACAATTGCTTCGCGTAAAAAATTATCGACCGATCCCAATCCTCCTGCCATTGACGACAACCCGAAAGATGCCGGGGGAAATGCTATCGAAGCTCCGTTTATCTTTAAAAAAGGTGAATACTATTATCTTTTTGCTTCCATCGATTATTGCTGCAAAGGTGTGAACAGCACTTATAAAATGATAGTTGGCCGGTCGGAAACTATTCCCGGACCGTACATCGATAAGGATGGAAAACCAATGGAAACTGGTGGCGGAACCATTATGCTTCAAGGCAACGAAAGATGGTATGGCGTGGGGCATAATTCAACCTACACTTTTGACGGAACAGATTATATCGTTTTTCATGGATACGATGCTGCCGATGAGGGTAAATCGAAACTGATAATCAGAAAACTGGACTGGGATAAAGAGGGTTGGCCGGTGATAAAAGAGTTTTAAATAACACAAAAAAGTAACAAACAAAAAATGTTGAAATTTCAAATCATAATAATCCTGACTTTTTGCTTTTTACAACTACGAAGTCAGTCGCACTGGGAAAGTATTGTTACCGAAACCGATGAGTTTAAATATTATTTACCGGTTACCGAGCCAACGGAAGACTGGAAAGTGCTGAATTTTAATGATCAGGGTTGGACCAGCGGAAAAGGCGGATTTGGTTACGCCGACAACGATGACAATACAGTTGTTAAGGTAACAAAATCGATGTTTTTGCGCAGAACTTTTAATTTGCCGGATTCGGTTAATATTTTTAATCTGATTCTGGATATAGATTACGATGACGCTTTTGTTGCCTATTTAAATGGTGCTGAAATTGGAAGATCCGAAAATCTGCCCGCAGGAAAACCCGGAATTAATACAGAATTTTCAGCCGATCACGAAGCACAGCTTTACCAGGGTGGCCAACCCGAACGGTTTATGGTTTATCCCGGTCTTTTAGTTCGGGGAACAAATATTCTGGCTGTACACATTTTAAATACAAGTTCAACTTCATCCGATTTGTCGGCCCGTGTATTTCTGAATGCCGAGATTGAGGGCGATCAAATCATTTTCAGTAATGTTCCTGCCTGGTTCAAAGAACCGGTTTCACAAATTGCTTCCGACCTGCCAATCATAAAAATTAATACCGAAGGAAAAGCTATTGTTGACGAGCCAAAAATTGTGGCTAAAATGCAGGTTATTAATAATGCAAATGGGGTAAACAAGTTCGACGATACAAATTATGAGTACGACGGATTAATCGGTATCGAAATAAGAGGAAATACCTCGCAAATGTTTCCTAAAAAAAGCTTTAATGTTGAAACCAGGTTAAGCGATGGCTCAAACAATAATGTTTCGTTGCTGGGGCTGCCTGCCGAAAACGACTGGGTACTGCACGGTCCATACTCCGATAAATCGTTGATGCGCAATGCACTGGCCTACAGCATTGGTAACGGCATGAGCGACCGCTGGCATCCGCGGACAAAGTATGCCGAAGTGATGATTAACGGTGAATACCGGGGCGTTTATTTGCTGGTTGAAAAAATTAAAATCGATAAAAACAGGGTTGATATTGCAAAGTTAAAACCCGAGGATAATTCAGGCGATGAATTGACCGGAGGCTACATTATCAGCATCGACAGGGACCAGGAAGGAAGCTGGAATTCGCCATTTATGGGAAGAACCGGGAGTGTTGATGTACCTTTTTCGTATGTCGATCCGTCGTACGAAGATCTTACTCCTCAACAGCGGTATTATATCAGGTCGCACATAATCGAGTTTGAATATGCCCTGCATGGCCAGGATTTTAAAGACCCTGGTTTGGGATACAGGGCTTACATTGATGTTGAGTCGTTTATCGACTATTTTATTATTACCGAACTGAGCCGAAACCTCGATGGTTACAGGGTAAGCGTTTATTTTCACAAAGACAAGGACAGCAAGGGAGGTAAACTTGTTATGTCGCCATTTTGGGATTTTAATATTTGTTTTGGTAACGCCAATTTTTTCAGTGCCGGAAACGAAAAAGGATGGGCATCGGATGGTATTGGTGCCGGAGACTGGTACGAAATACCCTTTTGGT
>DPCJ01000183.1:0-9137 GCA_003516705.1 Prolixibacteraceae bacterium
TAAAACCCGGATTACCCGTAGTGATTCAAACAGCCAGTGTTATGGGTAGCGCGTACGAAGAAATTAATACTTCAAATTGCGACGATACAATATTTAAACCCATCGATGCGAATAAACTGATTGAAATAATAGCTAACCAGTTTGAAAAATACACTACAAAATGATAAGAGAGCAAAACCCGGGACAACGATACAACATTTCTGTACTTTTTGTTGATGACAACGAAACCATAAGGCAGCTATACCGGAGGATTCTTGAAAAACATGTAACTCATCTGTACATCGCTGAAAATGGTTCGCATGGCCTCGAACTTTACCAGAAACACAAACCCGACCTGGTAATTACCGACATGGTAATGCCGGTGATGAACGGGCTGGAGATGGTAAAAGAAATCAAAAAATTTGCCCCCGACGCCAAATTCGTGGTTATGTCGGCTTACAGTGAAAAGGACAGCTTTATCGAATCCATTCATTTGGGTGTTGATGGTTACCTGATGAAACCGGTAGAAGCAAAAAAATTGCTTTCGCTCATCGATGAATTTGCCGGAATTACCCTGATGAAATGGGAACTCGAAGCAAAAGAGAAAAAACGTCAGGAAGCTGAGGATAACATGAAAAAATCGTTGGCTGAAAAGGATGTTTTGCTGCGCGAAGTTCACCATAGGGTAAAAAACAATATGCAAATTATTTCAAGTATTCTGAGCATGCAAAGCCGGAATATCGACGACCCGCGGTTAAAGGAAATTCTGCAGGAAAGCCAGAACCGGATTCATTCTATGGCTTTAATACACGAAAACCTGTACAATCACAAAAGTTTGGCAAATATCATGTTTTCGACTTACATCAAAAGCTTAACAGGAAATATTGCCAGAACCTACTCAAACCAACAGGCTAACATTCAGTTCGATTACCAGATTGACGATGCTTATCTGCCGATGGACATTGCAATTCCTTGTGGTTTAATTATTAACGAGCTTATTTCGAACTCTTTTAAATATGCTTTTGTAAACACGTCTTCAGGAGTCATCAGTATTCATTTTAAGAATATTCACGACAATGAATTTAAGCTCATCGTAGCAGATAATGGCGTTGGAATACCTCCGGAAATTAATATTCTGAAAACCAAATCATTAGGAATGAAGATTCTGCACCGGTTGGTGCAGCAAATTGACGGTGAAATAGCAAGTGATTTTTCAAACGGAACAAAATTTATTATTCAATTTAAATCAACCAATAAATGAACTCAAAGTACAAAATTCTGATTGTAGAAGACGAAATTCTGGTGGCCACCGATATTCAGGAAAGTCTTGAAGGGCTTGGATATACAGTACAAGGCATGGTGGATACAGGATTAAAGGCCATTGAAGCTGTGGAAAAACAACTGCCCGATTTAATTTTAATGGACATTAATCTGAAAGGAGAAATGACCGGTATTGAGGCTGCAACAAACATTACCAGAAACAATGACGTTCCAATTATTTATTTAACAGCCAATACTGATATCGATACAGTAAATAAAGCCAAAGTAGCTCTTCCTTACGGATATATCAGTAAACCGTTCACCGATAAGGATTTACAAACAAATATCGAAATTGCAATTTTTAAATTTGCAAACGATGTTAAGCTGAAAATGGAAAGTGAACAGTTTAATACTTTCTTCGATTTAAAAGACCACGAAAAAAACCAGATAATTGTTCACGGGCAAAAAGGCCTTGAAAAAATAAACATAAAAGATGTTTATTTTATTGAGAACGATGGAAAACAAACCATTATTCATCTATCAGAAGACGAAGTAGTTACCGATAAATCTTTTGTTGAACTCACCGGTTTATTTCCCAAAAAGTACTTTGTGCAGGTAAGTCAGTATTTTGTTATTAATGCCTTAAAGGTTTTTGCTGTAAAATATCCCGAGATAATAATTGCCGATAAAATGACGGTGATCTCGGTAGATGAGGAGTACAGGGAGACGATTAAAACTATTAACAGCGAATTAGGCGAAATAATTGATAATGAATAGTATTGTTCTTAACGAAGAGATGTTAGCCGTAGAAATTGATGATATTGACATTGATACGTACATCGAAGAAATTTTTGCCAAAAACGGTCCAGACAAAGAAGATTATCTTGTTTTTTATAAATTGGTTGACCGGTTAAAAGCTGAAGAAGTTGAAGATTTTCGTCGGAAAATTGCTTCAATTCTGAATCCAAATTCACTCTTCGGTTTCTCCTATACAAAACCGTTTGGATACAGTGGTGATTTTTTTATCATCGAAAAAATATACCAGTATTACGTAAATCCTGATGAACGTTACCGCAAATGGGACGAATTTTTGCACTCAGCGGGTGCCGTTATTGCTGTCAGAAACCGCAAAACACTCGCTATCGAAATATTTGAGCAGTTAAATAAAAAGGCGATGGGATTACGTCAGGATGTTTTGATTCTTGGCAGTGGCCCGGTTACCGAAACATTCGAATTTTTTGAAAGGAACCCGGATAATTCGCTTGTATTTGAAATGCTCGATTTAGATAAAAGAGCCATTGCATATGCCAAAACCAAAAACCGGAAGTATCTGAATAAGATGACTTTTCATAACGCCAACGTCATCAGGTTTACACCCGAAAGGAAATTCGATTTGATTTGGAGCGCCGGTTTATTCGACTACTTTAAGGGCAAACACTTTGTGTATCTGATTAAAAGGTATTACGAGTTTCTGAAAGACGACGGCGAAATGATTATTGGAAATTTCAATGTTGAAAATCCTTCGCGCAGAAGTATGGAAATTATGGGTGACTGGTTTTTATACCATCGGTCGGCAGATGAATTAAAACATTTTGCTTTGCAAGCCGGAATAGAAGAATCAAAAATCGACGTAATTCAGGAGCCACTGGGTATTAACCTGTTTCTGAAAATAAAAAAGTAGGAAGAACTTACTCGAAAAACTGAACCATGAAAATCATTTGTATCGGTCGTAATTATGTGGCACACGCCAAAGAATTGAACAACGAGGTTCCTGACGAACCTGTGTTTTTTATGAAGCCCGATTCGTCGCTGCTGCGCAACAACGACCCGTTTTATATTCCCGACTGGACAAACGATGTGCATCACGAAATTGAACTGGTACTCAAGATAAACCGCATCGGAAAAAATATTGAAAAGCGCTTTGCGCACAGGTATTTCGATGAGATAGGGCTTGGTGTTGATTTTACTGCGCGCGATGTACAGCAAAAACTCAAAGAGAAAGGACTGCCGTGGGAAAAGGCCAAAGCTTTTGACCAGGCCGCGGTCCTGGGTAACACTTTTATCAAAAAGGAAGAACTGAACGATGCAGCAAATATTCAGTTTAAACTAAATATCAACGGAAATCTGGTGCAGTATGGAAATTCGAACCTGATGATTTTTAGTTTCGACGATATTATTTCGCATATATCGAAATATGTTACGCTGAAAATCGGCGATCTGATTTACACAGGGACTCCGGCTGGCGTTGGCCCGGTAAAAATCGGCGACAGGCTCGTAGGTTTTCTTGAAGAAAAAATACTACTCGATTTTGAGATAAAATAATTGGATATTGTCCATTGTTTTAAGGCTTTTTAAAAGTATTTATTTGAAGCCTGAAAACGATGGATGTCCGGCAACCGATAACCAAAAAAATAACCATGGTAACTTTAAATCAAATCAACAGCTTTCTTGCCCCGCGCAAACTGGCTGTAGCAGGCGTTTCGCGTAATCCGAAAAAATTCGGAGGTTATGTTTTTAATGAATTGAAACAGAAAGGATTTCAACTGTTTCCGGTAAATCCCAATGCTGAAAAAATTCAGGGTGTGAAATGCTACAAAACTGTGGCAGAGCTTCCTGCTGATGTAACTCATTTACTGATTGTAACACCAAAAACCGAAACAACATCAGTAGCCGAAGCTGCTGCAAAAAAGGGAATTAAAATGGTGTGGATTCAGCAAACTTCGGAAACTCCTGAGGCTTTGAAAATGCTTGAAGAAGCTCAAATTCCGGTTATTTACAAAAAATGTATCATGATGTTTGCCAGCCCGGTAAAGGGCGGACATGCATTTCATCGTTTCTTTGTAAAAGCTTTTGGCGGTTATCCTAAAATGGTGGCAGCCAATTAATAACTAGGAAAATGAAGGAACCCGGGTTTGAAATTGAGATGGAGGTGCGCGATTATGAATGCGACCTTCAGGGCATCGTCAATAACGCGGTTTACCAGAATTACCTGGAACATTGTCGACACAAATTTCTTCAGTCGGTCGGAATTGATTTTGCACAATTTCACAACGACGGTATCGATGCAGTTGTAATCAGGGCAGAAATCGATTATAAATTTCCACTTCGCCCGGGGGATGTATTTTTAGTAAAACTAAAATTAGGAAAGCAGGGCAATTTGAGGATAATTTTTGACCAGCAAATTGTACACAAAGCAGATGAAAAACTGATGGTAAAAGCCAGAATTACTACGGTACTTACAAAAAATAACCGACCGCTGGCTTCGGCTGTTCTTTTGAAAAAATTTGAAGAATCTGGAGTTTTATTACCTGAAGTCTAATCTTTTTCAAGTAGTTTTTCCTCAATCCGATACTCTTTGGCAACAAATCCGTGGTTTTTCAAAGCCGCCTTAAAACCTTCGTTCATCATTCTTCCGGCCCGGAGTGGAAGATTTAGTAAATTGGGAATGTTGTTTTTGTCTGCCGGTTTTTTATAAAATCGCAGGCATGATTTTACGTCGGAAGATAGATAAATTCGGCAGGCCATCGGACGTGCAGGGTAGGCCGAACAAGCTCCGTCTTCGAGTAACGGACAGGGGAATTTGGCATTCAGCAACTCTTTTTCGGTTAAAAATCCAAAGGCATTTTTCTTGTTGTCGGCTCGTTCTTTCAACGCCTGCTTATTTGCGTCGTCAAAATTATTCTCGATAAAATAATTCAGGAAATCCAACTCGTATTGCATGGCAAATACAGGCTGGTGACAACACCATTCACAACCTTTTTTACAATGAACGGGTTGTTCCTGCTGAGAAGCAAATCCGGTTAAAATATCAATAAACCCATCCATCGAGGAATACATTTCTGCAACAGCTGCATAAAGTACATCAGGTTCAAAACCAGCTTCACAAACTTTCATTCCAAGTTTGAACCCGTCAGAATAAAATGCGTTTTCAATTTCTTTAAGGTTTATATCCACGATTTTGATCTTTTTAATTTGATGATAACTTTAGTTCAGGTTTCTATTTAAACTGACCAGTTTCAAACCGGTGAAAATAGTCTTTTGCAGCCCGTTTTACATGCGGGGCAAGCAATACAGCAGAGATAACAGTTGGGAACGCCATCAATCCAAAAGCAAGGTCAATCAGTGATATAACCACCCCAATCTGGACAGTTGCAGCAAGAATGATGGAGCCTGCATAAAAATAGTTGTAGTACTTCCCGTAGCGGGCACCAGCCACAAAACTCAAACATTTTACGCCATAATACGGGTAGGCAAACATGGTTGAAAGCGAAAAGAAAAGTACTGTTATCAGTAAAATATATTTTCCAAAGCCGGGCATGCTGGTTTCAAATGCAAGGGTAGTCAGCGAAACTCCATCCACATTCGGAGTATTCCAAACGCCAGTAATAATCAGCGCCAGCGCAGTCATTGTACAAATAATCATTGTATCGAGAATAGGTCCAAGCATGGCAATCAGCCCTTCACGAACAGGTTCGCTTGTTTTGGCGGCGCCGTGTGCCATTGATGCTGTTCCAAGTCCGGCTTCGTTTGAAAACGAGGCGCGCCGCACACCCGTGATAATTACTGAACCAACCGCTCCGCCCATAACAGCCTGACCGGTAAAAGCATCGGTTATGATGAGTTTGAGTGAAGGTAAAATGTGTTCCATATTTGTTGCAATAATGAAAGCCACCGAAATCGAATAAAAAACAGCCATCACCGGCACAATTTTTCCCGACACCTTTCCGATTCGGGTAACACCACCAAAAATTACTACGCCAACCAAAAGTGCCAGGCCAATGCCGATATAAAGGTTAATTTGTGATGGCACTTGTGCAAGATTGGGAATAAAAACCACTTCTTTCAGAATCTGTGTCAGCTGGTTGGCCTGAAACATGGGCGAAACGCCAATCATTCCGGCAACCGAAAAAAATATTGCCAGCGGTTTCCAGTTTTTTCCAAGTCCTTCAGTAATAAAATACATGGGGCCACCCTGTATTTCGCCATTGCTGTCTTTCCCACGAAACATTACAGCCAGCGTACATTCAAAAAATTTGGTGCTGATGCCCAATAAGGCTGAAATCCACATCCAGAACATGGCACCCGGCCCGCCGGTGGCAATGGCAACCGCCACGCCGCTGATGTTGCCCATGCCAATGGTTCCGGCCAAAGCCGTTGAAAGCGCTTCGTAGTGTTTTAACTGGCCTGGTTCGTTGGGATCGTCATATTTTCCGGTTAAAATTTTCAGGGCATGACCTATATATCGTAACGGAGCAAGTCTGGAATAAATAAGAAAAAACAAACCGCCACCCAGCAAAAGGATTAACAGGGGAGTTCCCCAAATCATATTTGCTGCCTGAATTATGAATTCGCCGGTTTTTTCAAGCATGTCAGAATTATTTCAGCTGAATTTTTGTAAAAACAGGTAAATGGTCCGATGGCCAGCGCATTTCTTTTGAATCGGTGATAGCTGCATATTTCAGCACATCAACCATTTCGTTCACAAAAACATAATCAATTCTGTCTTTCATTGGCGCATTCCAGTCAAAACTATTGAAAGTTCCGACCGGTCCGTAGGGTGGGGCAATGGTAATTTCGCGACTATCGCGAAGGTATTTTCTGATGTTGGCAATTCCTTCGGTTTCGGGAGTGAGGTTAAAGTCGCCTGTTAAAATTACCGGATAGCCTGAATTGCCGGCCATTTCCCTGATTTTTTTTGTAATCAGTTCCGCTGATTTTTTTCTTGCCTCATCTCCCCGATGGTCGAAATGTGTATTGTAGTAGTAGAACATTTTACCAGTAACTTTCGATTTGAATTTGCCCCAGGTTACCACTCGATTCAACGCAGCATCCCAGCCTTTACTTGGTTTTTCGGGTGTTTCGGAGAGCCAGAAAGTGCCACTTTCGATTAATATAAATTTCGATTTGTTATAAAAAACAGGGGAGAACTCACCTCCTTTTTCACCATCGTCACGGCCAACACCAAACCATTCGAACCCAGGCATGTTTTTCTGTACATCGAGAATCTGGCCGAGAAGCGCTTCCTGCAAACCAAAAAGATCGGCTTCATGAAATTTCAGCAGTCCGGTGGCCATTTCAATCCGGTTGGGCCAGGCGTTTATACCGTCGTTTTCGGTATTGAACCTGATATTAAAAGTTACCACATTGATTTGTTGAGAAAACAAGGAAAAAGAAATCATCAGAAAAAATGCTGTCAGTAAATTCTTCATGGTTAGTAGTTTTTAGTTGTTGCAAAAATAGTACTCGCCAAAAACGCCACCTTTTTGTTTTCCTTCCACCACGGTTTTAACCGACTCTTTTTCGCCTTCAATTACAAAACGTTGGCAAAATTCAGTAATCACATCGAAGTATTCAGTCATTGGCAAATCCGATATTTCGTGGGCTCCCCCGCAGGTTGTGTGTAACCAGTAGGGTGTATGCAGTTTGTCGAGCTTCTGTACAATGGTGTGCGGGCCATTTAAAACAAGATATCCGGGCTGACCTTTTTGGCAATACCGGTGAGGTGCAGTTGCATAAGGCACGAGGTTATCATCGGTGCCGTGAAAAAACAGCGATGGTATTGCTGATTCCTCGTAAATAACCACTGTGTCGGGAATTGCTCCTGCCATGCTGATAACACCGGCATAGGAAACCGGTCCTGAATCGAGTCCATAACACATGGGGGGCTGGTAAGCTGCATTTAAAGCGGCTTCTGCACCGGCGCTGCTTCCGGCTAAAATCAGTTTTTGTGGGTTTATGCCAAATTGTTCACGGTTCTCAACCAGGAAATAGGAGGCATCCTGAATGTCCTGAATAGCTCCGATAAACGTGTTCAGTTTATCTTCTGCCGGGCAGTCGCAACCAAACCCGGTTTCCTTATTTTTCCGGCTCAATCTGTACGACATAGAAACCACTACATAACCATAACCGGCTAACCGATTGCAGAATTCAACTATTTTTTCTGAATCCCGTGTTCCGGTACTAAACCCGCCACCATGAAGATAAATCAGTGTAGCCCGTTCAAAATCAGGGTCATTTTGTGGAATATAAATATCCATTTTCAGGGCTTCGCCATCTTTTGTGGCATAAGTAACTGTTTCGGTGTTTATTTCGTCGAACAAAACAGATGAATATCTTTCCTGTGTGAAGACGTCCAACGAAATTATAATCATCACAAAACTGATGACAGCGATTTTTGCCATACTTTTTTTTGGCGTGAATATAATTATAAATGGATTAAAGTGTGGATAAAAAAAGATGGAGTCCGAAACTCAGACTCCATCAGGAAAAGGACCCATTAAATCTCCCAATTGTTAAATCAATTTTACTGGATACTTATTTTCAATAGTCAGGCCAAAAAATTAATGTACTGAAAAACAGCTTTTTGTGAAATCTGATGATGAATTCACTTGTCCGTGATTGGGAAAGACGCGTTTTGTTTTGAGAAATAAAGAATATCAGAAAAGAAATCCTGCTGGTATTTCGTGTTTCAATTCGTGTTGGAGTAGCCATTGTTTTCGCTCCATTCCTCCTGCGTAACCTGTTAATTTACCAGACGTGCCAATAACCCGGTGACAAGGAATAATTATGGGAATTGGATTTCTACCGTTGGCCAGCCCAACTGCCCGTGTATTTTTTTCGGAGCCCGAGAGTTTTGCAATGTCGAGGTACGAGACTGTTTTTCCGTAGGGCACATTTTTNNTTGAATTGGTTGATAAAGCTCACGGATAAAAGCGCTTCTTCGTCCGATTTCAATTCGAGAAATCCAACCGGGGTTTCAATGGTGGTATGAAAAATAGTCTGCATAAAAAATCCGGTACCAAAGATACCGGATTTTCCCACTTTCAATACCGCTCTCGTTTTGTATATTTTGTATGGAGCAAATGATGCGACACTTCGCTTAAAGGATGTTTCAAAAA
>DPCJ01000183.1:9235-9441 GCA_003516705.1 Prolixibacteraceae bacterium
TCGCGTCCTGTAACCAACTCATAAGCAGTTCGCAACGCGGCTTCCATTACGCCACCCGTTGCACCGAAAATTACAGCTGCACCAGTTGAATCGCCCATCAGTCTGTCGAATTTTGCCGGTTCAAGTTTGTTAAAATCGAGCCCGGCCTGTTTAATTAAAATGGCAAGTTCGCGGGTGGTTAAAACATAATCCACATCACGGAAACC
>DPCJ01000144.1 GCA_003516705.1 Prolixibacteraceae bacterium
AACACATGAATAATGGCATCGGTTTCGCGGATATTGGCCAAAAACTGGTTGCCCAAACCCTCGCCTTTGCTGGCGCCTTTTACCAAACCGGCAATATCCACAATTTCGATAGTTGTTGGAATNNTTTGCACTCGACAAACAATTGAAAAGTGTTGATTTACCCACATTCGGAAGACCAACAATACCACATTTTAAAGCCATTTTTAAGTATTAAAATTTGCGGCAAAGGTAGCTTTTTTCCGCTGTTTCAACTTCAAATTTTTATCGTAACCCCGAATCTTAAAATTGCTACTTTTGAACCGGAAGGCATAAAAAGCAAATACATTAAACCTTTCAACCGAAAACGGGTCAATGCAAAGTATTTAACAAAGCATGGAAAACGCCGACCGCGAAATATTGGACAAACTCAAAGAAGAAAAAACCAGGAACCTGGCTTTTCAGACTTTGGTAAAAACCTACCAGGAGCGGTTGTACTGGCACATCCGTAAAATAGTGCTGAATCACGATGATGCCGACGATGTTTTGCAAAACACTTTTTTAAAAGTGTGGCGAAACCTCGATAACTTTCGCGAAGAATCGGGACTTTACACATGGTTGTACCGCATTGCCACCAACGAATCGCTCACCTTTATCAATTCAACAAAAAAACGAAGTATAATTCCGATGAACGATGCCAGCGAATTTTTGCTGAATAATTTGGTTTCTGACGAATTTTTTGAAGGTGATGAAATCCAGCTCAAATTACAGGAAGCTATTTTAACCCTCCCTGAAAAACAGCGGATTGTTTTTAACCTGAAATATTTTGAAGAGATGAAGTACGAAACAATGTCGGAGATACTCGAAACATCAGTCGGAGCGCTGAAAGCGTCGTTTCACCATGCAGTAAAAAAGGTGGAGGAACATTTGAAAACCAGGGATTAACGAATTTTGATTAAACCTTTGGAATTAAAAAGAGTCAATAACAGCAACAATATGAATACTGAAATGAAAGAGCTGGAAAAAATAGCACCGGAATTGTCGAAAATAAAAAAGGAGAATCCATTCAGGGTTCCTGAAAATTATTTTGACGATTTTTCGGCCCGGCTCCAGGTAAAACTGGACGCTGAACAAAATGCTGTTCCGGTTAAAAAGAACAACATTATCCGTTACCTGAAACCCGCGATTGGATTGGCTGCCGGATTCGCGCTTGTTTTCTCGCTGGCTTACTGGCCGCTGAAAACTTTAACGCCAAATCAAACTGCTGAAAGCGATGTTCAGGAAATCAGTGTGAGCGATATGTTATTTGCCAGTGCGGTTGAAGGAATCGACGTAAATTCGTTTTATGAGTTGCTTGAAAAACCGGCAGAAAATGAACAATTGAGCGACGAAGACCTTGCTAATTATGTGAATACAAATGTTTCGGAATACGAAATTTATTCTCAGGCCGCAACCCAGTAGTCACGTATTTTCCTCATCAGTTTAAAAATGTTACTAAAAGCTACAGCAATGAAAAAGATAATTTTAATGGTATTGGCCGGTGTATTTGTTTTTGCCGGTTACAGGGCAAAGGCTCAAAACGAGTCGCACGAAGCCAGAATGGAAAGGTACCGTACCGAAAAAGTCGCATTTCTGACTTCAAAAATGGAATTGACACCGGCAGAAGCTGAAAAATTCTGGCCTGTTTATAACCAGTTGGAAAAAGAACGCTGGGAGGCTCAGAAATCACGCAGGGATTTGGAAGATAAAGTTCGCGATGCAGAGGAAAACCTGTCGGAAAATGAAATTACAAAACTCACCCGCGACTTTGCAGGCAGTATGCAAAAAGAAGGCGATTTAATGACAAGTTACAACGAAAAATTTCTGAAAGTACTGCCACCAAAAAAAGTACTTAAATTGTACAAAGCAGAAAACGAATTCAGAATGAACATGATTCGCAAGTACCGCGATAATAATAAAGAAGATAAAGGACCGAAATAACTCAGTTCAAGTGACAAAAAAACAGGAAAGATACTACGCGTCTTTCCTGTTTTTTTTGCATCCAGGTTTAAATTCCTTTAAACCAATCCTGGAAATATTTTCCTACAACTGGTGTCTCTTTCATTTCCCCGTTTATCGAACCAATCAAACTGAGAATCCAGAAGACAATGGCAATAATCCAGCCAACAATGTTAACCAATGGCACAAATGAAATCACAAGACTAAACAAATAAATACCAAGCAACTGCCTGATATAGAAACTGGCAATTTCATCTTTTTCATTCGCGTTAATGATTAAAGCAATCAACCAACCTACCCAGGTAATGTGAGCAACAATAGCTTTAGTTTTTCCATCCATAACTTTGAGAATTTAAGTTTTTTAAATGTAAGAATTTATGTCAGTCAAAGTTATGTATTGGATACAGTTTTTTTATCCTGTTTTTCGGGGAAATTGAGTATCGTTTCGGTATGACTCCTATTGTCGCCGGTTCAGGTTAAACGGCTTCCGTCACTATTCAATTTTGCGCAGAAAATGCCCCATCCTGTCGCGTTTGGTTTCGAGGTATTTTTTGTTGTGCTCGTTTGGTTCAACTTCGAGCGGAATTACCTGAACCACTTCGAGTCCGTAACCTTCGAGCCCTACCCTTTTCACCGGATTATTGGTCAGCAGTTTCATTTTCTTAACTCCCAGGCTTCGCAGAATCTGGGCGCCAACGCCGTAGTCACGTTCATCAGCATTAAAGCCAAGGTGCAGGTTGGCATCAACTGTATCCAACCCCTGGTCCTGCAATTTGTAGGCAGCAATTTTATTGAAGAGTCCTATTCCTCTGCCCTCCTGCATCATGTAAACAATCACACCTTTTCCTTCCTTCTCAATCAGGTGCATGGCTTTGTGCAACTGGTCGCCGCATTCGCAACGCAACGAACCAAAAATATCGCCTGTCATACACGATGAATGCACTCTTGTAAGTATCGGTTCGCCTTGTTGCCATTCTCCTTTTATTAATGCGATATGTTCAACTCCATTCGACTTTTGTTTAAATGGAATTATTTTGAAATCTCCAAAATGGGTGGGTAAAACCACTTCTTCGCCGCGTTCAATTAAGCTTTCGCTTTGCAGCAGGTAAGCAATCAAATCCTTTATTGCAATCAGTTTCAGGTTGAATTTTTTGGCAATTTCAACCAATTGAGGCAAACGCGCCATAGTTCCGTCGTCGTTCATAATTTCGACCAAAACCCCTGATGGATAAAGGCCTGCAAGTCTCGCCAAATCAACGGCGGCTTCGGTGTGTCCGCTGCGGCGCAAAACACCCCTGTTTTTAGCTTTCAATGGGAAAATATGCCCCGGACGCCCTAAATGCTCGGGTTTTGTCTCCTGATTCACAAGCATTTTTATGGTGATTGCCCTGTCATTAGTCGAAATACCTGTGGTAACTTCGGGATGAATAGCATCAACCGAGACTGTAAACTGGGTTTCGTGCGACGAGGTATTTTTGCCTACCATGAGTTCGAGGTCAAGCTCTTTACAACGCTTTTCGGTAAGCGCAACACAAATCAGTCCGCGCCCGTGTATCGTCATAAAATTGATAATCCCGGGGGTGATTTTTTCTGAGGCAACAATAAAATCGCCTTCATTTTCACGGTCCTCATCATCAACCACCACCACTAATTCACCGCGTTTGATAGCTTCGATTCCTTCCGGGATCGTATTTAATAAAATGTCTGACATTTTTTGAATTTCTGTAATGAGCCGCAAAATTACAATTTTTATTCGAATAGCTGTTGTGCGAAGACACAGCTTGATGTAGACAAAGCTGTTATTCCGCCCTTTTTGATTTTTCCCAGGCCACCGATTGTTTTCCTTTAAAATAGCGAAGCATTCCCCTGATTGAAGTGTAGTTAATTACCACAAAATAATAGGGAACAAATAACCATTTGAAATGAAGTTTCCGGTTTTCGAGGTACCAGCCAACAACTGCCAATATATACATTAGCAACTGAAACCAAAGAAAAAAAGTGTAAAACAGAGCTAACGGCTGATCGGACAGTTGCAAAACCAGCAACAGGTTTACCGGGAGTATCAGAAAAAGCGAAATGGGTGCAAAAGTCCAGCGCAACACTTTGTGCGACAGGTATTGCCAGGTTAACACCCCGCTTTTAAACGGGTTTAACAAACCTTTTAACCTGAAAATAGTTTGAACACCGCCGGCAGCAATTCTTATTTTTCGCTTCAATTCTTCTTTAACATTGAGCGAAGCTGTTTCTTCGGCAAAAGCATTGGGTGTGTAATCTATTTTGTAGCCTTTTTGTGCAATCCGAAGCGAAATCAGAAAATCATCCAACAGTGTGTCGGGTTCAACTTCTTCAAAAAGTTCGGTTCTTATGGCAAAAAGTTCTCCCACAGCCCCAACTGCCGAATTAAGTTCAGCATCCATTTTCTTTATCCACGACTCGTATTTCCAGTACAATCCTTCGCCGGCTCCTGCAGCGGCATCGCTTTTCTTTTCAACAATCCGCTTTTCGCCGGCAACACAACCAACTTTCGGGTTGCTGAAACTAATCACAATCTCGCGGATTGACTGCTTCCCAAGAACAGTGTTTGTATCCGAAAAAATAATGATGGGTGCTTTTACAAATTTTACCCCGCGGTTCATGGCGTGCATTTTCCCGCGCCGTTCAGCTGAATGATGAACTTCGAGTTGTGGCCAGGCTTTTAAAAGTTCGGGAGTTCCATCGTCGGAGCCGTCGGTTACCCACAAATACTGAATCTTTTCTTTTGGATAATCAAGCGAAAACGAATTCTCCACTTTTTGTTTTACAAAATCACGTTCGTTGTAAGCCGTAACAAAAAGACAAACTTCAGGTTCAAAGATTTCGGAGATATTGTTTTTGCTGTCCGAAATAAAAATCCGTTTAATTTTTACCAGCACAAAAAGGAGCAATGCGTACCCAAGATAGGTATAAACCAGCAGGGCAAGCAAAATCCAGAAAACGACGGGTAAAATCATCAAATGTGTTTTTTGTAAAACTCGATTAATGCGCCAGCTGAAGTGAGGTTGTCAAATTTCGAATGAATGTATTCGATGGCATTCCGGCTGATTTTATCAAAAAAATCACGATTTTCAATCAATTCGGCAATAGAATCAACAAAACCCTGTGCATCTTCGGCAATCACAATATTCAAACCCGAAGTGGTGGAAATACCTTCGGTGCCAACAGCTGTTGTAACAATGGGTTTACCAAGCGCCATTCCTTCAATAATTTTAATCCGCATTCCACTCCCCGAATGTAAGGGAACAACCATGATTGATTTCGAATTAATAAATTCGTATGCATCGGCAATTTCGCCTAGAAATACCACGTTTGGCTGGTTCATTTTCTTTTTAAACCAGTCGGGTGCATTTCGCCCGGCAATAAAAAACTGTAATTCGGGATATTTTTGCCGGATATCGGGCCAGCAATTTTCAATAAACCAGACAAGTCCTTCCTGGTTGGGAGCCCACTCCAGCGATCCGATATGAAAAAGTGTAGGGTGTACAAGATGTTTCACGTTGGGAATCAGCATTGAAGAGTCGATACCGGTTTGAGAAACATGACGCGGTTTTTTATTGCCCAGTTTGTCGAGAATTGCCCCGTCGCGTTCGGTGATTGGAACAAGCAGGTCGTATTTATTCAGCAGTTGTATTTCAAAAAGCCTGATTCGTTTTGCCAGAATTTTAAAATACCACTTTTCGATTCCTTTGGCCATAACTGCCGTGCGGCTCCATATTTCGTGCTCAATATTGTGGGCACGATATACAATTTTAGCTTTTGAATATTGGCGGATGAGCGGGATGTAAGGGCAAACGTACAATCCTTCAAGCTGAATGATATCATATTCGTTTGTCTGCAATATTTTGCGTAATTCATTGGCAAAAGTGCCCGAAATAAACCTGACAGCGTTGTACGGTTTTTTAGAAAACATAAGATTCATCAGTGCACTGACAGGCGAAATGCGTGCCGGCACGTTGACAAGTTTAAAGTCCGCCAATTCTTTTATTGCATCCGGAATTTCGCGCAGTGTAATGTTATGCTTAACCGTGTTCATAGCCACAATGGTGACTTTATGCCCTAAAAACGAAAAACCCCGGGTTAAATTCATACAGGCAATGGCGCCCCCGTCTTTTACCGGGTACGGAACCTTATTTGTTATTTGAAGAATATTCATGTTTTCTTGCCCCTTTCCGGTTATTAAATTTCAAATTACCAATTTGTATCTGATTTTACCTCTGCTCAATTCCCCTGAACTCCTGGCTTCTTAAACCAGTTGGCTGGTTTAAGTTTGTTAATCAGTTTTAAATATGTATCAGCCGACATAATTGCAGAATCGGTTCCTGCCTTGTATGACAACCAAATACCAATTGGAAGAAAAACGAGGGTTGAAAACCACATGCCTGTAAACATTTGCCATACATCTTCGCGGGCCGATTTTTCGCCTGTCATAGACACAATATAATAAGCGATAAAAAGCAGAATAGACACCACCACCGGCATCCCCAGCCCACCCTTTCGGATAATTGCACCCAATGGCGCTCCAACAAAAAAGAAGATAAGCACAGCAATTGATAAGGTGTATTTCCGGTGCCGTTCCATCGAATGTTTGTTAATATTTCGTTTCCGTTCTGATAATTGTCCCTGGTAAAGGTTGAGGTTTTGCATATTATTGCGGGCTCTGTCGAGCGCCACCAGCGATATTTCGGCTTTAACCCATTTATCGATGCTGTTAAAGTAATTATCAAAATTAAATATCGAATCAGCAATGATGACTGGATTTTGTTTGAGAGAGTCATTTTTTACTGTGAGGTCGTAAGTACGCCGGGTAATAGTGGGATTAATATCAATTTGCATCATGTAGTTCTGCAACTGACTGTAATACTTCTCATTAAGCGTATCCTCCATATGCATCAGCTGCTTTGTGTTGAGCATACGGTACATGTTTTTATAAATACCTTCTTCGCGGCGGTTAAATTCAAAATTATTCACTTTCACCCTGATGGTTTGCTCGGCAAATTTATTGCGTCTGAAAGGTCTTGACTCCATTTGTCGTCCACCTGTTGCCTGATCCTCCAAATAATTTATGCCATTGTACAGTGTAAGAACCATGTACTTTTTATCCTCGGTAATTTTCAGAAATCCCGAATCGGCAACAGTTACGCTTTCGTTCGATTTATTCCGGGTATGGTCGTAAATCAACAGATCGTATAACACATTGGTTTTTTTGTCTTTACGACCTACTTTGATATTATATCCATCAATTTCGTTGGTAAACACACCTTCCTGAAGCACCAGTTCGGGCCTCTGCTGCTTTACGCTGACCATTAAAGTTGTGAATTTCAGGTTTGTTTGGGGAAGTATATAATTGGCAAAATAAAAAGCAGTTAATGAAACAAAAACAGCAATTACCATCAATGGTTTCATAATACGGAAAAGCGAAATTCCGGCTGATTTCATTGCAACAAGCTCATAATTTTCGCCCAGCGAACCAAAAGTCATGATTGAGGCAAGCAACATGGCAAGCGGGAATGCGTAAGGAAGCAACCCGAAGGAAGCATAAAACAACATTTCGCCAAGTATTTTCAGGCTGAGGCCCTTGCCTACCAAATCGCCCACATAACGCCACAAAAACTGCATTAACAGCACAAATACCACAATAAAAAAGGTCATAAAAAATGGCCCTAAAAATGATTTAATAACGTACAGGTGTAAGCGCTTCATGCTAATTTTTCAATACCGGAAACTGATGCAAAACTATACTTTTTATGAATTGGAGAATGAAAAATAAAGTTAATACGGCTTAATGTTTACTTTCAAAAATAAATTACCAGGGTCACAATCTAAGAACCCAACTTGTGTTTGAGATCCATTACCTGCGAGTCCCACAATTCCTTTGTGCTTTCCTCCTCATTTTCATCGGCAAAATCAACCACAATTAACGATACATCGCCGGTTAATTCATCCTGAGTAATTCTGAATTCAAAATAATCATCTTCGTTTAACCAGTTGTACCTTACCAATTTGTTTTCCTTCTGAATGGTCATTTCAGCGGTTTGTTCAATGCCTTCCCAAACAAATGTAAATTTTTTGCCCCGCACTTTCACATCGTCGGCAAACCATTCCGTAAGCCCCGACGCAGTACTCAACCAATTGTATAAAACTTTTGGAGAACAATTGACTACATACTCGATTTGTATTTTTACCTTATCGCTCATGTGTTCCATTTCGGCCTAATATAATTATTCTGAAACTAACAAACAACTACTGTTTTGCGGCATATTTTTGCCTT
>DPCJ01000172.1 GCA_003516705.1 Prolixibacteraceae bacterium
AATCGGCAATGCGTATCGATAAGTTCCTGGCCAACCGTCTTTTAAACGTTACAAGAAGCCGTTTGCAACAGGCTGCCGATGCCGGAAATGTGCTGGTGAATAACGTTCAGGTTAAATCGAGTTACAAGGTAAAACCAAACGATGATATTCAGATTGTGATGGATTACCCCAAACGCGAACTGAAAATCATTCCTGAAAATATTCCGTTGGACATTGTTTACGAAGACGATCAGTTGATTGTGGTCAACAAACCGGCCGGGCTGGTGGTACATCCCGGACATGGCAATTATTCAGGTACGCTGGTAAATGCGCTGGCCTGGTATTTTAAGGATTTGCCGCTGTTTAACAACGAAGACCCGCGCCCGGGATTAGTTCACAGGATTGATAAAGACACTTCAGGTCTGCTGGTGGTTGCCAAAACGGAACTTGCCAAAACCTCGCTGGGTATTCAGTTTTACGAAAAATCGACAGAACGACTTTATCACGCACTGGTTTGGGGAAGCCCCAAAGAAGACGAAGGAACGATTTCAGGAAATATTGGCCGCAGCCTCAAAAACCGCCAGGTTTTCCAGGTTTTTCCCGATGGTGAATATGGAAAACCCGCCGTTACACATTACAAGGTTTTAAGAAACATGAGTTATGTAAGTCTTGTGGAATGCCGACTCGAAACGGGTCGTACCCACCAGATACGGGTACACATGAAATACATCAACCACACACTTTTTAACGATTCGAACTATGGTGGCGACGAAATTTTGCGCGGAACCACCTCCAACAAATACAGACAGTTTGTAATGAATTGCTTTAAAATCCTGCCCCGTCAGGCACTTCACGCAAAAACTCTTGGCTTTACCCACCCGGTAACCGGTGAAAAAATGCTTTTCGACTCGGTGTTACCCGATGATATGGCCGCAGCAGTTGATAAATGGGAAAATTATATATCAAACCGTTATGAAGAATAAACCAAATATTGCCGTTGTTTCGGGAGGCGATTCTTCCGAATATGTTGTTTCGGTAAAAAGCGGTGTAAATGTTTACAACGCCGTCGATACTGAAAAATTCACCCCGTGGCTGATTCAGATGCGCGGAAAAGAGTGGATTGTACTTGAAAACGAAACCAAAATTGCCGACATCGACAAATCTGATTTCAGTTTTAATTACAACGGTAACAAAATCAATTTCGATTACGCCTACATCACAATTCATGGCACACCGGGCGAAGACGGAATTTTGCAGGGCTATTTCGAACTGCTTGGAATCCCCTATTCCACCTGCAATGTGCATACATCATCGTTAACGTTTAACAAATGGTTTTGCAACAATTACCTCAGCAGTTTCGGGGTGAAAATGGCAAAATCGATAAAAATGACGAAAGGCGAAAAAGTAAATGCAGCCGAAATTGTGAATAATCTGGGATTACCTGTTTTTGTGAAACCCAATGCAGGAGGTTCGAGTTTTGGTGTTACCAAAGTAAAAACACAGGCCGAAGTTGAACCTGCCATCCTGAAAGCGTGGGAAGAAAGCAATGAAGCGCTGATTGAACAATTTATCGACGGCGCTGAATTTACCTGCGGACTTGTAAAAATCGGCAACAAAAAAATCGTTTTTCCGGTTACTGAAGTATTGCCTAAAAATGAATTTTTCGACTTCGAAGCAAAATATACACCCGGTGTTACCGAAGAAATAACACCCGCACGTTTGCCAGAACACCTTTTCGAAAAATGCCAGAACATCAGCTCCGAAATTTATGATCTCTGCCAATGCGCGGGGATTGTGCGTATCGACTATATTCTTAAAAACGAAGAATTTTATTTCCTCGAAGTTAATACTACACCCGGAATGACCGCCACCAGCTTTGTTCCGCAACAGATTGCAGCCATGGGAATGACCCTGAAAGACATGATTTCACTTATTATCGGTGATAAACTTGGCTTGTAAAAGCTATCAACAGTTGTGAATAAGTATCGTTTAAAACTCAGTCAGAACTAAAAATCAGTTTTAAAGCTTGCTGCATTCAAATCGTTTATTTTTGAAATTCGAAGTTTACAGTTGCAGAAAAACCGCTGGAAAAATTATGGCCGAAAAGAGAAAGAATAATAACAACAACAACCAGTTCAACATTGAACAAATTAACGCCCAGTACGGGAAATTACCGCCCCAGGCCACTGAAGTTGAAGAAGCGGTATTAGGCGCGCTGATGCTCGAACGCGATGCTTACGTTACAGTTGCCGACGTTATCGACACAGGAAGTTTTTACAAGGAAGCCCACCAGAAAATTTTTGATGCCATAAAGGAACTGGCAAACAAAGAAAAGCCTGTTGACCTTTTGATGGTTACCCAGGAACTGAAAGACCGCAATCAACTGGAGGAAATCGGGGGACCTACCTATATTACACAGCTCACCCGGCGTGTAGCTTCGGCTGCCCACATCGAGTTTCATGCCCGTATTATTGCACAGAAATTTATCCAGCGCGAACTCATCAGGGTTTCAACTGAAATTCAGTCGAGATCATACGACGATACGATGGATGTTGACGACCTCATCGACTTTTCTGAATCGTCACTGTTTAAAATTGCACAGGGAAATATTAAAAAGGAAACAGTTCCGATAAAACCCATTTTAAACCAGGCGATTCTTCAGATTGAAAAAGCAAAAAACCAGAAAGAAGGGTTGAGCGGTGTTCCTTCGGGTTTTACTGCACTCGACCGAATTACTTCGGGCTGGCAGAAAACCGACCTCGTGATTGTGGCTGCCCGACCATCGATGGGGAAAACGGCTTTCGTACTTTCCATGGCGCGAGAAATGGCGGTAACGCACAATAAATCTGTCGCCCTGTTTTCGCTCGAAATGTCATCCATTCAGTTGGTTACGCGTTTAATTTCTTCAGAAACAGAACTCGGGTCGCAAAAGCTGAAATCGGGTCGGCTCGAAGACTGGGAATGGGAACACCTCAATCGTAAAATCTCAAATCTCGACAAAGCTCCGATGTTTATCGACGATACACCGGCACTTTCGATTTTTGAATTCAGGGCAAAATGCCGGCGACTGAAAATGCAGTATAATATTGAAGTTGTAATTGTTGACTATTTACAGCTGATGACTGCCGGCGCCGATAACCGGGGCAGCCGTGAACAGGAAGTAAGTAACATTTCGCGCTCGCTGAAAGCCATCGCCAAAGAGCTTGACATTCCGATTCTGGCGCTTTCGCAGTTAAACCGTTCTGTTGAATCGCGCGAAGGCAAACGCCCACAACTCTCCGACCTTCGTGAGTCTGGTGCGATTGAACAGGATGCCGACCTTGTTTTGTTTATTCACCGACCTGAATATTATGGGATCACCGAAGATGAATCGGGGAACTCGCTGCTGGGTGTGGCCGAAATTATTATTGCGAAACACCGTAACGGTGCCACCGGCGATATTCATCTTTCGTTTAAAAAGGAATTGGCAAAATTCTCGGATATGGAACACCAGTTTGCCGGCAGTTTGGGTGGAGGAGCCAAAACATACAGCTCAAAAATGAATGAGGACGCTGAAACGGCAGGAGTTGGAATGAGTCACAACAGCAGTTTTGAAAATCAGCGGTCGGGAAAAACCGACTCACCGTTTTAACCTGAACATTTTGCCTGTTCTATTTGTAATTTCTGAAAAGTTCAACCATGAAAACAAAATTAATACTGATACTTTTTCTACTTATATCGGTGTTGCAGGTGAAAGCAATCTACCTGCTGATTCCCATGGACGATACTCAGAAAAACCACTTGAAAGCTTACGGAATAACCTTTTGGGTACTCGAAAAGGATGTTGAGGTAAAATGGTTGCTCAATTATCGCGGGGGTAGTTTTCTGATGCAGCATTCACCTGCTTTCGAAAGCGAATGTATGGTGCGTGGTGTTTCATTCGAGTCAATAACTGACGCGCAGGCAGCAGCTATTTTAGATGAAATTGCACAGCCCGATGTAAATCAGGATGCGGTTGCCATGAACAAAGCACCCAAAATAGCAGTGTATTCGCCACCCAATAAACAACCCTGGGACGATGCTGTAACATTGGTACTTACCTATGCCGAAATTCCATACGATGTAATTTACGACGAAGAAATTTTTAATGGGAAACTAGCTGATTACGACTGGCTACACCTGCACCATGAAGATTTTACAGGGCAGTTTGGAAAATTCTGGCGCGTTTATCAAAATGCACCCTGGTATCAGCAGGAAGTAGCCATTAACAACGAACTGGCAAAAAAACTGGGGTTTCTGAAGGTGGCTGAAATGAAATCGTTTGTAACCCGTGAAATTGAAAAATATGTACTGAACGGAGGTTTTCTGTTTGCCATGTGCGCTGCCACCGACACTTACGATATTTCGCTGGCAGCCATGGGAATCGATATTTGTGAGTCAATGTTCGATGGTGACCCGGCAGATAAAAACGCCCAGGAAAAACTTGATTTTAACCACACTTTTGCCTTCCGCGATTTTAAACTAACCATGGACCCGTATGCCTACGAATTCTCGAATATCGATGTAACCACCTCACGAAATGTAGTGCGTGAAAACGACTTTTTTACGTTGTTCGAGTTCTCTGCCAAATGGGACCCGATTCCCACGATGCTTTGCCAAAACCACCGCAACCTGATTAAAGGTTTTATGGGGCAAACCACAGCTTACAAAAAGGAACTGCTAAAACCGGGAAGTCTTGTGATGGGTGAAAATAAAAATGCAGGTGAAGCGCGTTACATTCATGGCGAGCGAGGGAAAGGATTCTGGACATTTTACGGCGGTCACGACCCTGAAGATTACCGCCACCTTGTGGGCGACGCACCAACCGATTTGAACCTGTTTCCTACTTCGCCCGGCTACAGATTGATATTGAATAACGTTTTGTTTCCGGCAGCGAAGAAAAAGAAAAGAAAAACGTAACGATAAAAGCAGGTTTTGCAAAAGTCCGGATTGGCAATCAGACACTACAAAGAATTATAATAATTTACTACTTTTTTTAAACCTTCAGGCTTGCCAATTTTAATTTTGTTCTTATTTATATAATCTTCAATGGCTTTCTGATTATCAGGAAAAGCAGCAATTAAATCTTTTTTACCTTCAATAAAAACAGCTGGTTCAGTCCCAATCCGTACATAAAACTCATCCGACTTTCTTATAAACTTAGCTGGTTCAGGTTGTTTATAAGCTGCAGGTTGAGTTGCTTCTTTAAAAGTCACAACAGGTTTTGAATATAAAGAAGCTTTACCTACTTCCATCACAACAAGAAATCCCTTTTTAATTTTATTTGTATGAACGTAAGACGAATACACAAATTGATTATTCCCAATTAAAGCTATTTCAACAACATCAGGGCTGGCTAAAGCCTGTATTTCTCCCGCCGGAGTTTTAAATTCAATATTATCATTATAAATATTGTATCTCAACTGAATATCAGCATATTGAAGTTTCTGTGTGGTATAAATCGAACCCGTTTTAAATTCCTCGTCTAAAAATGGAGAACCTTCAATATCTTTATCAGTCAATAATCCAGCTCCATTTCCACTGACTAATTTATTCGATTCATACAAATCCATTGTTGTTCTGACACCATAAGTCAACGGTAACTGGGCTATTGATACGTTTGCAAAAATCAGGATTAATAGCGAGGCAATTAGTAATCTTTTCATGGTTTTCAAATTATAAATTTTATTTTCTGAGCATTAATCCCAAAATTAAATAACTTTTTCTGATTTAATTCATTTATTCCACGGTTGTTGCAGTTCAGTCTAAAACTAATTTTCAACACGTTTTTTATAATGAGCTTTTTTCTGCTTACTAAATAGAGAAAATGTGATATTACTGTTCCGGTATATTCTAAAAAAAAAGTCCCGGCATTTCTGCCAGGACTTTTATTATTTTTTAAGTTCGAATTATTGAACTCCTGCGCGGGTATCCCACCACATTTTCTTGCCCCAGTAATCATCGGCTACTTCATTAACAAAAGCTTCAGCATTAGCCTTGTTATAAGTCATTTCATTCTGTGGATAAGGATAACGGAAAGGTGGGCTGTTGTGTCCTGAATAAGGCGAACCCGGAGCCACATAATGGTCTTTCGGAACACCTGTACGACGGAAAAGAGACCATGCTTCCATTCCTTGTTTAAACAGTGCAATCCACATTTGTTCATACACCTGATCTGTTGTATTGTTGAATTTAGCATCAGCCGCTAAATAAGCATCAGCATCATCCTGTTCCAATCCGTTTTCGAGGATAGAAGCTTCAACTGCTTTATTGTAAGCAGTTTCAGCTGTCATTCCAACACTGTACCCTTTCATAGCTGCTTCAGCAACATAGAACATAGTTTCTGAATAACGCATGTACGGAGAGAAACCAGCTGCAGTCCTACGGAAACGCGTACCGATACGCGATACAGAAGGAAGTGAAGGTTGAGCAACCGCACCAATAGTAAATCCCCTGTATTCTCCATCAGCAACCGCGGGTATCGCATAAACAGGCAGACGAGGATCATTAAGCGCTTTCAAATGGTTAACAAGAAGGTCTGAAACAGCATGGTCATCACGACCTTTGGCATCCACCATCCAGGGTTCTTCGTATGGGTTAACACCTGGCCACCAGAAGAAAGCGTTGTCATCATTGCTTTCCATAATCGGGTTAGCCGCTTGGTTACCCATAATGGTTTCAACTGTTGATTTTGCCAATGCTGAATTTACACCTGAAATACGCATTGCCAATCTTAAACGCAATGAATTTGCAAATTTCTGCCATTTTTCTGTCTCTCCTCCAAAAAGCAGGTCGCCATCTCCTAACGCATCCGTTTTGGATGCAAGTAGTGTATTCGCTTCAGCCAGTGTTGCCAATAATGCTGGATAAATGTCTTCCTGTTTATCGTATTTAGGAAGCAAAATACCATCACTTAACTTATTAGCCTCAGTGTAAGGAATATCCCTCCATGTATCGGTCATTGCCTGATAAATAAAAGCTTCGAGCACCTTTGCCACACCAAGTAAATTCTTGGCTCCATCAGCTTCAGCTTTCTTTTTTATTTCAGCCACATTTTGCAATGCAATATAACCTTGATACCATTTATTTTCAACAGTACCTGGTCTGAACTGATAACGTGCCTCGTCGATGTACTGAATTTTTGTAAGATGACCACCATA
>DPCJ01000053.1:0-6181 GCA_003516705.1 Prolixibacteraceae bacterium
GACAGGAATTGTACGAATTGCCGAAGTTGACGGCAAACTTACCGGTGACGCAACGGTTGACGGATATACAATTCCATTCACCAAAATTGATTACAAAGAAGATAAAAAACTGGTGATAGTAATGAAAACCGAAAGTGACGAATATAAAATTGACGTAAAAGTGGCCGGGAATAAATTCTCAGGGATGGGTTCTTCGTACCAGGGTGAAGCCCCAATCACAGGTGAAAAAATACCAGAATAACAGTTTTTTTTACTGTTCAATCTTTCAACTACTAATGCAGGACTTTAATAATCAATACTATTTTCTTGAAAAATCACTTCAGGAAGAGATTCAGTTGTTGGGAACACTCAAGGTATTCCAACCCGAAGAAGTGATAATCCGCGAAGGACAATTTATCTCCAGTTTTCCACTGGTAATGAGGGGATTAATCAAAGTTTCACGAAACAACAATGAAGGCAACGAACTTTTACTTTATTACCTGAAAAGAAACGAAGTTTGTGCAATGGCCCTCACCTGTTGTATGACAAACCTAAAAAGTACGGTAAATGCAGTTGCCGAAGAAGAAACAAGTGTAATTCTGCTACCTGTTCATTTAATTGACGGTTGGATTTATAAATATCCATCATGGAAAAACTTTGTTATGCAAACTTTTCAAAACCGTTTTCGCGAACTGATTGACACCATCGATGCCGTGGCATTTTTAAATCTCGACGAACGACTTGTGCGTTATTTTACCGACAGGTACACAAAAACAGGTAACTCCACATTATCGGTTACACATCAGGAACTGGCATTAAAACTGAATACCTCGCGTGAAGTAATTTCGAGACTGTTGAAAAAACTTGAAAACGAAGGAAAAATAAAACTATCGCGAAATTTTATCGACTTTTCATTACTTGTGTGACATAAATTACAGACTACGTTTTCAGAACTGATTTTCTTTGTGACAGATTATTCATGGTAAATAGTTCAATACTATTACTTCATAATTTTTTGGGTTATAAAATCGGTTAGTAGTTGAAGGTTATTGAGCCAGTCTTAGTGAAGACTGGCTTTTCTTTTTGTTCAATGTTAATTTCAAATTGAAATCCCATTTTTATTGACTGACATTGCTCATGTTTTTCGATAAAATCTTCATATTTGCACACATACAGTTACAAGAATTCTACCTTTAAAAAAGTAAACCAAATGTTCAAGATTCAAACGTTAAATAAGATTGATGCCGAAGGGCTAACCCTATTTCCTTTAAGTAAGTACGAAATAGCCAGTGAGTTGCCCAACCCTGATGCAGTTGTGCTTCGCAGTTTCGAAATGCATGGCATGGAACTGCCCGATTCACTGAAAGCGGTTGCCCGTGCCGGTGCCGGAGTAAACAACATACCAATTGACAAATGCACCGAAAAAGGTATAGTAGTATTCAATACACCCGGAGCTAACGCAAACGGTGTAAAAGAACTGGTAATTGCCGGGTTGCTGCTTTCGTCGCGAAACATCGCCGGCGGAATTGAGTGGGCCAAAACACTTGTCGGGCAAGGCGACCAGGTTCCCGCGCTTATTGAAAAAGGAAAAAACAATTTTGCCGGAAACGAAATCAAGGGAAAAACACTTGCAGTAATCGGTCTTGGCGCGATTGGCGTTTTGGTGGCCAATGCCGCAACTGCACTTGGAATGCACGTTATTGGTTACGACCCTTACATGACAGTGAAACAGGCATTAAAACTTAGCCGTGAAGTAACCTGGGTTGAAGGCATTCAACCGCTTCTTTCACAAGCCGACTATATTACCATCAATATTCCTCAAACACCCGAAACAAAAGGATATCTCAACAAAGAGAAATTCAAAATGATGAAAAAGGGTGTGCGCATTCTCAATTTTGCCCGTGGCGGACTTGTAAATAACACCGATTTGGCTGAAGCCATTGCCGAAGGAAAAGTAGCTTGTTATGTAACCGATTTCCCCGATGAAACCACGCTTAAAATGAACAATGTGATTTCAATTCCTCACCTTGGGGCATCAACAGTTGAATCTGAAACTAATTGCGCCATCATGGCTGTGAACCAGGTAAAAGAATTCCTCGAATGTGGAAATATCATCAACTCGGTGAATTTCCCCGAAGCTCAGATGGAAACACACAACGAAGCCCGTATTCTTGTGGCAAATCAAAATGTACCAAATATGGTAAGCCAGATTTCAGCAGTACTTGCTGCTGAAGGAATTAATATTGATCAGATGCTGAATAAAAAGCGTGAAAATATCGCCTACAATATTATTGATGTTGACAAGAAAGTTATCGATGAGTCGATTCGCGAAAAACTGATGGCCATTGAGGGAATTTTTATGGTTCGTATTATTCAGGCATTATAAAAATCAACTGACACAGATTTTATCATATTAAAAAAGCTAAAAATCAAATGAGTAAAAGTATTGAGTTAAAAGCTGCCGACAATATCAGGATTCTGGCCGCTTCAATGGTTGAAAAAGCCAAATCGGGTCATCCGGGTGGTGCCATGGGTGGTGCCGACTTTGTAAATATTTTATACACAGAATTTTTGAATTACGACCCTTCGGATATGAATTGGATCAACCGCGACAGGTTTTTCCTCGATCCAGGGCATATGTCGCCCATGTTGTATGCGGTACTTTCGCTGGCCGGATTTTATTCAATGGAAGACCTGAAAAACTTCCGCCAGTGGGGAAGCGTAACTCCGGGTCACCCCGAAGTGGATGTGCTACGTGGCGTTGAAAATACTTCCGGACCGCTTGGTCAGGGTCATACAATGGCTGTGGGTGCTGCAATTGCGGAAAGATTTTTGGTTCAGCGGTTTGGCGAGTGGATGAGCCACAAAACATATACTTTCATCTCCGATGGCGGGGTTCAGGAGGAAATTTCGCAAGGTGCAGGACGTATTGCCGGTCATCTTGGACTGAGCAACCTCATTATGTTTTATGACTCAAATGATATTCAGCTATCAACAACTACAAACGAAGTTACCGCTGAAAACACTGCAAAAAAATACGAAGCCTGGGGCTGGAATGTAATGACCATCGACGGAAATAATCCCGATGAAATAAGGGCTGCATTGAAAAAAGCAAATGCTGAAACTGAAAAGCCAACGCTGATTATTGGTAAAACAATCATGGGAAAAGGAGCTGTTACTGCCGATGGTTCAAGCTACGAACGCAAAACTGCAACACACGGAATGCCACTGGGAGAAGCCGGTGCATCATTCGAAAAATCAATTGAAAACCTGGGTGGAAATCCTGAGAATCCGTTTGTGATTTGCGAAGATGTTCAGACGCTTTATGAAAAACGCAAAGCAGAACTGGTAAAAGCGGCGGCGGCAAAAAAAGCAGAACAGGCAAAATGGGAAGCTGCCAACCCTGAACTTGCTGCAAAACTTAAAAAATTCTTTTCGGGCGAAGCGCCTGAATTTGATTACAAAGCCGTTGAACAAAAAGCCAACTCAGCTTCAAGGGCAGCATCAAGTACAGTACTTGCCGCTTTTGCCGGTAAAGTTGAAAACCTGATTGTTTCATCAGCCGACTTATCAAACTCCGATAAAACCGACGGGTTTTTGAAAAAAACCACGGCTTTCAAAAAAGGCGATTTCAGCGGTTCGTTTTTGCAGGCTGGCGTAAGCGAATTAACTATGGCATGTATTGCCAACGGTTTGGCGTTGCACGGTGGTGTGATTCCGGTTTGCGGAACTTTCTTTGTTTTCAGCGATTATATGAAACCCGCAGTTCGATTGGCTGCATTGATGGAACTGCCTGTAAAATATGTGTGGACTCACGACGCTTTCCGCGTTGGTGAAGATGGTCCGACTCACCAGCCCGTGGAACAGGAAGCACAAATCAGGCTGATGGAAAAGCTGAAAAACCACAAAGGTCACAACAGCACACTGGTTGTTCGCCCGGCTGACGCCAACGAAACCACTGTTGCCTGGAAAATGGCGATGGAAAACACACACGCTCCTACTGCGCTGATTCTTTCGCGCCAGAATATTGTCAATTTACCTGTTGAAGGAAATGGATACGAATCGGCTTTACAAGCTGAAAAGGGAGCTTACATTGTTTCAAAACCCGAAGGAAAACCAGATGTTGTGCTGGTTGCCAGTGGCTCTGAAGTTGCAACTCTTGTTGAAGGTGCCAAACTTCTTACAAACGACGGGTTAAAAGTACAGGTTGTTTCTGTTCCATCTGAAGGATTATTCAGAAATCAGCCAAAAGCTTATCAGAATGAAGTGCTGCCAACTGGTGTTCCTCGCTTTGGAATGACCGCCGGGTTGCCGGTAACACTGGAAGGCCTGGTTGGCGAAAACGGAAAAGTGTGGGGACTAGAATCTTTCGGTTTCTCGGCTCCTTACACCGTGCTCGACGAAAAACTGGGTTTTAACGGACAAAACGTATACAACCAGGTAAAAGAGATGCTTGCATAGGTTTCTGTAAAAAATATAATGTAAGGCGCGCTTTCCTGAATGATGGGAAGACGCGCCTTTTTTTCATTATTTTTGAAGCAAACAAAACCTGCATGAAAATGAAAAAATTCTGGATAATCGCAATTTTTACGATTATGACAATGTCAGCAAAATCACAAACTCTTGATTCAACAGCACTTGTAATAATCGACATTCAGTATTTCTATTTCCCGGGTGGTGATATGGAACTTTCTGAACCTGAAAAAGCAGCGGAAAAAGCAAAACAATTGCTCGACTATTTTCGGGAGAAAAAAGCTCTGGTTGTGCATATAAAACACGAATACAATCCGGGTGGTGAGATTTACAAACTGGTTGCACCGCTGGAAACGGAAAAAGTGTTTTCCAAAAAAGAGGTGAACTCATTTTTGGGCACTGGTTTAAATGAATATCTGAAGCAAAATCATATTAAAAAGCTTGTTTTGTGCGGGATGCAGACACACATGTGTCTTGAAGGGGCCACCCGAGCCGGTCATGATTTAGGGTACGATTGCACCGTTATTAAAGATGCCTGTACCACCCGCGATTTAAAATTTGATGATGTTATTATTCCTGCTAAACAAGTGCATTACTCGACTCTGGCTACGTTAAAAAATTATGCTAAGGTTCTTGGGTTGCAGGAATTTCAGGAAAGTCAGAATAAAAAATAAGAAATAACGAATCAGGAAGTTTAACGGATGTTTCAAAAAACTTTCTCATTCCTTATTTCTTATTCGATATTTTAGATTTATTCGAGCACCCGCAACCAGGCTTCGGCCATCAGTTGGGCGCCGGGCATGGCAGGATGAACACCGTCGCCAGTCCAGTAGGTTGGCGGAGCATGTTTCACTGCTTCGTTAAAAACTTCCTGAAAAGGAACCCACAGCGCACCAAATTCTTTAGCAATTTTTTTGGCTGCAGCCTGGTATTGTTTCATGGGTTCGGCCCAGGTTTCATCAACAGCCGAGGTTCCGGTTACATAAAATGGTTCGCAAATCACAAGTTTAATGTCTGGCAATGTTTCTTTTGTTTGCGTCAGCAATTTGCGAAAATCATTTTCATACACCTCAACAGTTCCTTCGTAATGACCG
This sequence comes from Prolixibacteraceae bacterium, assembly GCA_003516705.1. Taxonomy (GTDB): domain Bacteria; phylum Bacteroidota; class Bacteroidia; order Bacteroidales; family Prolixibacteraceae; genus Draconibacterium. The sequence continues at coordinate 5,547 of DPCJ01000053.1, forward strand.
TTGCGTTTATGCCAATAATCGTTAACACCGATTAAAATGCTCAAAATATCGGGTTTCAGGTCAAGACAATCTTTTTGCCAGCGTTCGGCCAATTGGTAAACCTTGTTGCCACTGATACCGCGGTTATAAATGACCAGTTCTTTTTCAGCCAGTGTATTCAGCAACGAAGAAGCAGCCAGAAAAGCATAACCCTGTCCGAAAGAACCAGCATTGTTGGGCAATTCTTTCTCTTTATTGCGGCCGGCATCGGTAATTGAATCGCCTTGAAAAAGAATTACTCCTCCTTTTTTAATGAGCGGATATTTCTCTTTTGCTTCTGAATGTGTTGGAACTACTGCCGAAACAATTGCCGGAATACTTGCCAGTGTTGCAGCACCTGCTGCCGAGCGGGTCAGAAATTTACGTCTTGATAAGTTCATCATGTTTAGTATTTTTTAGAATTTCCGAAAATAGAAAATTCAAACCGGAAAACAGTCAAATAAAAATATGTACAAATTATTTTATTGCAGAGACATAAAATTTTATGTCTCTGCAATATTCTAAATACAAATCCTACAATTCGAATTCAACAAACTTGCCGAACCTTTTGTATTTTTCATACAGTTCCTGGTATTTTTCAACGTTTTCAGGAATCG
>DPCJ01000053.1:6200-18184 GCA_003516705.1 Prolixibacteraceae bacterium
CTTTTGACCCAAACGCGGTGGCTTCCACCAGTGCACGGAAAATTCGCGGGGCATCAGAACCCAGGTTCAGCCCGGCAATCGCACCTTTCAGGTTCTGGTTGGCATCGGGTGTACGACGGCCATTCATCCAGTCGAGTGCTACAATACCGCTTTCGCCAATCGGAATCTTTGCAGCCTCTTCGCTCAGTTTTGCAATGATTTTATCAGAAGTTTCGTCAAGCACTTTCTGTTTTGTGGCCTCATCTAATAATGAAGATTCTGCAAGAATATTTTCCAGTGGCCATTCGAGCAGGCGTTTAAACCATGCATAAATATCGCCGAAAGCAGACTGTCCGGCTTCAAGCCCGAGCATTCCCGGAACAATTGAACCGTCAACCTGACCGCAAATTCCTTTCACCAATTTATCACCAACTTCATCCATCGGGGCAATCAACATATCGCAGGTTGAAGTTCCCATCACTTTCGAAAGATAGTAAGGTTCAATTTCAGCACCCACTGCACCCAAATGAGCATCGAAAGCGCCAACGCCCACAACCACATCAGTCGAAAGACCTAATTTTGCTGCCCATTCAGCTGTCAGTCTTCCGGCTGAAACATCGCACGTAAACGTTTCTTTGTATAAACGGTCACGCAGTCCGCTTAACAGCGGGTCGAGCGCTACAAGAAAATCTTCAGCCGGTAATCCGTTAAAAGCCTCGTGCCACATGGCTTTGTGGCCTGCTGCGCAACGACTTCTTTTTAATGTTTTCGGATTTGTGTAACCTGTTAAAACTGCCGGAATCCAATCGCAATGCTCCACCCATGAATAAGCTGCACGGAAAACTCCGGCATCTTCGCGGATTACATGAAGCAATTTTGCCCAGAACCATTCCGAAGAATAAATTCCGCCCTCGAATTTGGTGAAATCGATCTGCCATTTTCCGGCAAGTTGATTAATCTCCTCGGCTTCTTTAACCGCTGTGTGGTCTTTCCACAGCACAAACATGGCATTCGGATTTTCTTCGAATCCCGGAGTTAACGAAAGCGGAACCCCTTTTTCGTCAACCGCTATCGGGGTTGAACCGGTGGTATCGACTGAAATACCTACCACATTTTCGGCCACTCCTGCCGGCGAAAGTTTCAACGCTTCTTTTATGGTGTATTCCAAACCTTCGAGATAATCTTTCGGGTGCTGGCGAAACCTGTTGTTTGGGGCATCGCAATACTGTTGTTTTTTCCAGCGCGGGTAATAAAACACAGCACTGGCCACTTCTTCGCCTGTGGCTGTATTTACAATTAACGAACGAACCGAATCGGTTCCGTAATCTAGTCCGATAGTGTATTTCATTTGATTGATTATTTATTAATGATTATTGATTATTTGATACTGGATGCTGTGGATACTGGATACTGGATACTGGATGAAGAATTGAGACTTGTTGTGATTGATTGAGATCGATTGTTTTGTCTTTATTATCCAACTCGTAACCTGCAACCTGAATCCTGTAACTTGCAACATGTAATCCATTACTCGCAACCCGAAACTAACCCTGTCCGTAATACGCATTTTTACCGTGTTTGCGCAGAAAATGCTTGTCAAGTAATGCCTGATCCATTGTTGTTTTGGGGTTTAAAGTCAGTGAGCGGAAGGTCATTTTAGCTACTTCTTCCATCACTACTGCATTATGCACAGCATCTTCGGCATTTTTTCCCCACGAAAAAGGGCCGTGGTTGTTGACCAAAACTCCAGGAATCATATCCGGATTCAGATCTTTAAACCTTTCAACAATCACATTTCCTGTCTCTTTTTCGTATTCACCTTCAATTTCGGTTTTTGTCATTTTGCGGGTACATGGAATTTCGCCATAAAAATAGTCGGCGTGTGTGGTTCCGATGGCCGGAATCCCTTTGCCAGCCTGCGCCCATGAAGTTGCCCATTCAGAATGCGTATGTACAACTCCGCCTATATTTTGAAACTTCCGGTACAGCACAAGGTGAGTTGGCGTGTCGCTCGACGGTTTCAGTTTTCCGTCCACAACTTCTCCATTGAGGTTTACCACAACCATGTCCGACGCCTTCATTTTATCGTATGAAACCCCGCTGGGTTTTATAACCACAAGCCCTTTGCTGCGGTCGATTCCACTTACATTTCCCCAGGTAAAAATCACAAGGCCGTGTTTAACCAAATCAAGGTTAGCCTGAAAAACCTGTTCTTTTAATTGTTCCAACATACTTTTTTAGTTTCGAGTTTAAAGTTGTATAGCTTTTGGCTACTGGTAACCAGCAATTGGCTTTTGACAGTTATGACATTGGAGACAAATGCAGGTTATTGCAGTAGTTTTGCTTTCATTAAATTCTTTCTTTTTCATTCTCGCATTCATGCATTATTGCATTCACGCATTATTTTACTCAATCCACGCTGCAAATCCGCCGCCCGGTGCCATTTTTATTTTTACAACGTCGCCTTTTTTTACTGCTGTGGTTTTTTGCTCAGCAATTTCAGCATTTTCCTTTGTTTTTTCAGTGTCAGAGAAACTTGTCATTTTATAACTGCCATCTCCCAGAAAATCAAGTTTTACTTCCAGTTCACGTTCAAAACTGTTGGTCATGGCCCCAACAAACCATGTTTTTCCTGAACGCCGTGCCATGGTAATATATTCTGAAACAGCACCATTCAGCACTCTTGTTTCATCCCAAACCGATTGTACTTTTTTCAAAAAGTCCTCACCGGTTTGACCATAATAATGTTTTGGATGGTCGCAGGCAACCATATACGGACTGTCGAAAATTACAAACTGCGCCAGTGTATTTGACCGCGTACCCTGAACCTGTGCCGGTGTTCCGTTTTGAAACTTATCGGGATTTCGGTTTAGAAAGCCACCCGGCGTAAAATCCATCGGGCCTGCCAACATTCGTGTAAAAGGCAGCCTGCACAAGTGTTCGGGAGTAATTCTGAGCGACCATTTGTTGTACTCGTTACCCAAAACACCTTCACGTGTTACAAGATTCGGGTAAGTACGTTGCCACCCATCGGGTTTGAATGCCCCATGAAAATCGACCATCAAGTGGTATTTGGCCGCTGTTTTCACCACACGGTGGTACCAGTTTACCATTTCCTGGTCGTCGCTGTCCATAAAATCAATTTTGATTCCGGCGATTCCCCATTTTTCGTACAAGGCACAAGCTTCTTCAAAGTTACCGCGATCAACATCGGTATTGTACAACCACAACCAGCATCGCACATTCTTACTTTTCGCATACGCCAAAATTTCGGGCATGTTTAACTGAGGAGCTACCTTTTTGATGTCAGCATCCTTTTGGTTGAACGGTCCATACCACTGCCAATCGATAAGCATGTATGGCCAACCCATTTTTGCTGCCAGGTCGATGTATTCAAAAATTACGGGTTGTTCCATTTTTACTTCGCCGCTCCACCAATGATCCCACGCACTGATTCCGGGTTTAATCCACGACGGGTCTGCAATTTCGCAAGGGTCATTCAGATTGGCTATGATTTCAGATTCAATCAGTTTACCGGGAGTTTCGGCCAGCATAATTACCCGCCAGGGTGTTTGGTGAGGTGTTTTGAAATTCACTTTAGCACCGTTTTCGGGTTGCCCTTTGCGTGGCGATAATGCAGTCCGAAGATTAAAATCACCCTGTTTACCCGATGATTTCAGGTACATTCCGGCATAATTATCAATGTCAGCTTCGGTTATAGCAGCGTAACATTTGTCGTTGATTTTAAGCGTCAGCGGTAGGCCAATCACCATTTCAGGAGTAATTTCGTTAATAGTTCTTTCAAAATGTTCAACTTCCTGCGAAGTGGTGTAGCTGCCATAATTTACAGCCCAACAAGTGTGGTTACCGGTAAAACTGAAATGTGTTAATTCATCAGTAATTACATATTCATGCGAAGAAAACTGCCCGGGAAAAACAGTTCTGAAACCCACGCCATCATTAAAAATCCTGAATTCAAGATTGATGAGCCGTTGTGGAGATCTGATTTCCTGCAATTCAAGAATCAAACTATTGTGTTGATTCCGAACCGATTCGAATCTTTTCAGCACAGGTTTCCATGTTTCATCAACCGAAAAGGTTTTATCAGTAAGCACTTTCAAATCGTTACCCAGTGGTGGTGCCTGTGCAAACTGAAACGAAACGACTGAAGGTTCAACTACCGGAGTGCCGTTAAATTCAACTGCATACATGATTTCGTGTTCAATGTTTACAGTAACAGAAATTTTTCCATCGGGCGATTGAACACGAAAATCGGCTGCCGGTGCAATAATTCCGGAAATGATTAATAAACAGGTCAGTAGTAATGATTTAATTGTCATAGTTCAGATTTTGATTGACGAAATAATTTGAAGCGTAAAAATAACACTTACATGATAACCGCAAAACTTTTTTAAAAGAAACAAGAAATTGCAAAAATAAAAAAGCCCTGACGCTTTCGTCAGGGCTTTGCAAAACAAAACCTATTCAATCAAACTAAACCAAACAAACCAATCTTACAAAACTTTTATATCCACAGGTGCTTTTTCAAGCGCTTCTTCTTTTTTCGGAAGGACAATGTTCAGAATACCGTTTTCAAATTTTGCATCAATACCTTCGGCATTAACCGATTGCGGAATTTTAAACTGCTTTTCGAAATTATAAACATCGAATTCGCGGCGTACAAATTTGTATTCTTCATTGTTCCGGCTTTCAGTTTCCTTATTATCCACTTTAATGGTCAGCATTTCGTTGTGGAAGTTAATTTTCATGTCTTCCTTCGTAAACCCCGGCAACATCATTTCAATTCTGAAATCATTTTCCGATTCAAAAATGTTGATAGCCGGTTTGCGGCAGTTCTGCAGGTAGTTCTCATGGTAATCGTTGGTCAGAAAACTGTTCATCATTTCGTTTACCAAATTTTTGTTCACACTGTAACGGGGCTGATAAAATCTAACTAAGTTCATAATTTGTTTCTCCTATTTTTAAATTGTTTAACTTTTAAAATGTTTCATGACCCTTAAAAATCAATTCCTGTTCCAATAATACAAAAACGGAAAATCAACCGACAAATCACTTATTTTTGTGCCACATCGTCAGAATACATCTGTTTCGTACTGCAATTTTGTCTCAAAATGTGTATTTACGCTTTGTTGTTTCTCATTTTCAATTTCGTTTTAAACTTTACCTTTGCACAACTGAATCAGAAAATCATGAGAATTGACATTATCACTGTTTTGCCTGAAATACTGGAAAGTCCGCTGAACTTTTCCATCATCAAAAGAGCCCGGGATAAAGGGCTTGCTGAAATTGTTGTACACAACCTGCGCGACTATTCCGACGACAAACACCGACGTGTAGATGATTATTCGTTTAGCAAAGGAGCCGGAATGGTGATGGCGATTCAACCCATTGAAAAAGCCATCGAAAAACTGAAAAGCGAACGCAATTACGACGAGATTATTTACACAACGCCCGACGGAAAAGTATTCGACCAGAAAACCGCAAATATTTTGTCGATGAACAAAAATATTATCATCCTTTGCGGACATTACAAAGGAATTGACCAGCGCATTCGTGACCATTATATTACACTCGAAATTTCGATTGGCGATTATGTACTTACCGGCGGCGAACTTGCAGCGGCAGTGATTACCGACAGTGTGGTACGCTTACTCCCGGGAGTTTTATCTGATGAAACATCAGCGCTTACTGATTCTTTTCAGGATAATTTGCTGAGTCCGCCGGTTTACACCCGCCCGGCAGAATACAAGGGAATGAAAGTTCCCGATGTTTTGCTTTCGGGTAACGACAAGCTCATCGAAAATTGGAAACACGACCAGTCCATTGAAAGAACGAAGCGCCTCAGACCTGATTTGTACAGGAAATATCTTGGGGAAGAATGACAATACAAAAATGCTACAATTCGTGAATGCTATAATGGAAGAATTTGAAAATGAATTTAAAAATCATTGGTGTCCGGTAAAAAAATATTCAATCCATTTACACCACGGTAATGTCAATTCATATACTAATGTGTCGCCCCGATGGGGCTTTGTTTTTACTTTTCTCTGATTTTCTACCATATTGCCGCAGCTACGCTGCTTCTATAAAAGCGACTGCGTCGCGACATTATGGTAGTCAATGAATTATAAAAATTCAGTATAGCTACGTAGCAGCGACATTATTCTCCTTGTTTTTAACCGGACAATAGTGTTTAAAAATATAGAAAATCCCAGTGTACAAAGTACCTCCGAAACTCTGAACTTTGAACTTGAAGCCCGGAACCCGGAACTCTGAACTATATCCTTTAAACCGCAGCTTCCTTCCACTCAACAAGCCCGTCAACCCTGAAAATAATTTTTTCGTCATCGGTTAGCCACTTGATTACACGCCTGAGTTTATGCTGGTCGCCTTCAAGTTCGAGCAGGAGTTTCTCAAATGTGCAGGGAGTTTCAAGGATTTTTTTTATCTGCAACGATATTTGTTCAAACTCATAACCTGTGAGTTCAAGCAATGCCAACGACTTGCACACATCGCAGCTGCCGCAACGCGGTGCATCGGTTTCGCCAAAATACTCAAGCAGCAACTGACTGCGGCAATGGGTTGTGCAGGTGGCATAATGAATTACTGCATCAATCCGTTTTTGAAAATCTTCCTTGCGATTGCCATAGTTTTCCTTCGAAATTTTCAGACGTTCAACAGCAACACGTTCCCTTGTAAAAAAAATGTAGGGTGTGTTGTTTTGTGGCACATAATCGATGATTTTTGCCTGGCGCAAATGTTTCAGAAACTGGTAAACCTGCTCCTGGGTAATGCCACCCCGTTTGGCCAGCAGTCCTTCATCGACTGAAACAAAACCTGTAAAAAGCCCGGTGTAGGAACGAAGCAAAAGTTTTACAAAACCATCCATTTCGGCATTCGACACCTGAAATTTGTACAAATCGTCGCGCGAAACTGTAAAATAAACCCGCGACGGATTATCCACTTCCTCGGTAAACTCAAGATAACCTTCGAGTTGCAACATTTTGAGGCTGTTGTAAACCATTGCCTGTTGTAGTTTAAATGTTTGGGCAAATTGTTGCAGCTGAAATCCAAAAGTCTGGTTTTTGCCAAATCCTTCGGCTATTTGCAGGTAATTACACAACGACTGGTAAATCCGTTTTATCGAAGCTACATCAGGAAATGAGACAGCAACCTGCTTCTTCAGTTTTGTTTTTTCAGCATTGTTAAAAAGCAATACGGCAGCCGCTTTTTTCCCATCGCGCCCTGCCCTGCCCGCTTCCTGAAAATAAGCTTCCAGTGATTCGGGTGGTGCAAAATGTATTACAAACCGAACGTCGGGTTTGTCGATACCCATGCCAAACGCGTTGGTTGCCACAATCACCCTTGTTTTGCCACTGATCCAGGCATCCTGTTTATCGCTGCGCACGGAGGTGGTAAGTCCGGCATGGTAAAAATCGGCGCTGATACGATTCTTTCTGAGTTCTTCCGCAATTTCGCGGGCGGCCTTCCGGCTGCGCACATAGATAATTCCCGTGCCCTTTACTTTTTGCAGTGTTTCGAGCAGGTAACCATTTTTATTTTCCACATTGCGTACAAGGTAATTCAGGTTTTCTCGCTGAAACGAAACCTGAAGTACATGCTTCTTTTTAAACCCCAGTTTTTCCTGAATGTCTTCAACCACGCGCGGAGTGGCGGTGGCTGTAAGCGCCAGAAAAGTGACACCTGGTAATATTTTTCTGATTTGGATGATATTCAGGTAGCTGGGTCTGAAATCGTATCCCCACTGCGAAATACAATGCGCTTCGTCAACAGTTATCAGGTTTACATTCATCTGTGCAAGCCTTTCGGCAAATTGTTCCGAACCCAGTCTTTCGGGCGAAACATATAAAAACTTATACTCGCCCCACACCGCATTATCAAGTGTGATTTTAATCTCCACAGGCGACATTCCGCTGTGAATCATCAGCGCTTTTATGCCTTTGCTTTGCAGCTTTTCCACCTGGTCCTTCATCAGCGCAATTAATGGTGTAATTACAATACAAATGCCCTCACGCGATAACGAAAATACCTGGAAAGTAATGGATTTACCGCCGCCGGTAGGCATCAAACCAAGCGTATCATTGCCTGCTGCCACCGATTGTATAATCTCACCCTGTAACGGACGAAAATCGGAATAGCCCCAGTAACGCGCCAATATTTGCCTGTAATTTTCCATTACCACAAATTAAGAAATCATTTTAACTATTAACAATTTTTATCGCCCAAAACACCCGCCGTTCCGAATTTTATCGAGGTTAATTCGCTAATTTTTGTAGTTTTGCGCATTGTTTTATCTAAATAAAAATAACATGTCGTTCCTGATTGATAAAGTAGAATTCGAAGGTTTAACCTACGATGATGTCCTTTTAATTCCATCTTATTCTGAAGTATTACCCCGTGAAGTTGATTTCACTTCGAAATTTACACGGAATATTGTGATTAACACACCCGTGGTGAGTGCAGCCATGGATACGGTTACTGAATCGAAAATGGCGATTGCCATTGCCCGTGAGGGTGGTATCGGGGTGATTCATAAAAACATGAGCATTACCGAACAGGCACACCAGGTGACCATTGTAAAAAGAGCCGAGAACGGGATGATTTACGACCCGATAACCATTACTCCTGACAAAACCGTTGCCGACGCACTTAATTTTATGGCAACATACAAAATCGGCGGTATTCCTGTGGTTAATGAAACAGGAATTCTGGTAGGAATTGTCACCAACCGCGACCTCAGGTTCGAGAGAAACATGAACCGCAGAATCAGTGAAGTAATGACACGCGAAAACCTGATTACCACCACCGAATCAACAAATCTCGAAAAAGCCGCCGACATTCTGCAAAATTATAAAATCGAAAAACTGCCCGTGGTTGACAAAAACAACAAACTCATCGGGCTGGTAACATACAAGGATATTACAAAAGCAAAAGACAAACCATTAGCCTGCAAAGACATAAAAGGCCGTTTGCGCGTTGCTGCCGGTGTTGGCATTGCCGCCGACACTATCGACCGTGTGGATGAACTTGTAAAAGCGCAGGTTGATGCACTTGTAATCGATACAGCACATGCCCACTCAAGAGGAGTTTTCGAGATATTGAAAGCCATCAAAAAGAAATACCCGGAAACTGAAATTGTAGCCGGAAATATCGGCACAGCCGAAGCTGCTGTGGAATTGGTTAAAATGGGAGCCGATGCAGTAAAAGTGGGTATCGGACCGGGTTCAATCTGCACCACGCGCATCATTGCCGGTGTTGGCATACCGCAGCTTTCAGCGGTTTACAATGTGGCCAAAGCTATCAAAGGATCAGGAGTTCCGGTGATTGCCGATGGCGGTATCCGCTACTCGGGCGATATTGTGAAAGGAATTGCAGCCGGTGCCAACTCAGTGATGTTGGGAAGTTTGTTTGCAGGTGTTGAAGAATCGCCGGGTGAAACCATTCTTTTCCAGGGCCGCAAATTCAAATCGTACCGTGGAATGGGTTCAATCGAAGCCATGCAGCAAGGCTCAAAGGACCGCTACTTTCAGGATATGGAAGACGACATTAAAAAACTGGTTCCCGAAGGAATTGCCGCCCGTGTACCTTACAAAGGAACGCTTGATGAAGTGCTATTCCAGCTTACCGGTGGGTTGCGTGCCGGCATGGGCTATTGCGGCGCACGAAATATTGAAATGCTGCAAAATGCCAAATTCACCCGCATTTCGAATGCAGGTATGAACGAAAGTCATCCGCACGATGTAACCATTACCCGTGAAGCGCCCAACTACAGTTCAAGACAATAAAATGATTTTGAGTGTGGTTATAATTCTGAATTATTTTTCAAGGGCACTTTCAACAATGAATCATGTTAAATCGGTTTAACATTAAATAGTCATTATCAGCAATGAAACATACTGTATTACTGAGTTTTATTTTATCTGTTTTTACCCTTCCGGGCTTATCGCAACCCGACGAAACGCTGATTACCATTGGCAGCACAAAAATAAGCAAGGGTGAATTTGAACGTATCTACCAAAAGAACAACAACAATTTATACAACCCTGACGATAAAAAAACACCTGAAGATTACCTTCAACTGTTTGTGGATTTTAAGCTGAAAGTAATCGAAGCTGAAACCCTTAAAATGGATACAAGCGCCGCATTTGTAAATGAACTTGCCGGCTACCGTACCGAACTGGCAGCGCCTTATCTCACCGATGTTACTTATACCGAACAAATGGTAAAAGAGTTGTACGACCGCACAACTAAAGAAATCAGTGCCAGCCATCTGCTGCTGAATGTTTCGCCCAACGCCACAAGGCAGGAGGAAGAAGAAGTTCGTGAAAAAATTCTGAAGATAAAGCAGGAGATAATTGCAGGCAAAGATTTCGGCGATGCAGCTGTGGAATATTCGCAGGACCCGTCGGCCAAAAATAACAAGGGCGAGCTTGGTTATTTCTCAGCTTTTAACATGGTGGTTCCATTTGAGAACGCTGCTTTTTCAACACCATCAGGCGAAATTTCGGAACCGGTAAGAACACAGTATGGATGGCATATTCTAAAAGTGCATGATATCCGCAAAAACCAGGGCGAAATTTTGGTGGCACACATCATGAAAATGTTTCCGCGCGATATGACGCCCGAAACCAAAGCCAACCTGAAATTACAAATCGATTCAATTTATACTGCGGTTAAGAACGGTGCCGATTTTGGGCAACTTGCCCGTGAGAAATCTGACGATAAACGTTCGGCGCAGCAAAATGGCGAAATGCCCTGGTTTGCATCGGGACGAATGATTCAGGAATTTTCAAAACCGGCTTTTGCCCTTCAGAACAAAGGCGATATCAGTGAAGTTATTGAAACTCCGTACGGTTATCATATCATCAAAAAGCTTGATACTCGCCCGGTTCCATCTTTTGAAGAATCGAAAAAAGAATTGGAAGCACGCATAAAACAGGATCCACAACGCAGTCAGACAAGTAAAACAGTTTTTATTTCGAAACTGAAGAAAGAATACAATTTCACCGAAAACCTGGCCAACATCGATAATCTGATGAAGAAAAACATTGGTGATTCAACTTTAAATATGCAGGATGTACTTTTTGTATTAAATGGTAATGAATACAAGACTGCGCAATTCATTTCCTGGCTGAAAAATGAAAACATCAGCAAGGGTGCTTTTAACAAAAACTACACACCTTGGGTTGAAGCTGAAATTACAGCTTATGAAGATTCAAAACTGGAGGAAAAATATCCCGATTTCAGGTACCTGATGCAGGAGTACCACGATGGAATGCTGCTTTTCAATATATCAGAAATAAAAATCTGGAACTTTGCTGCCGAAGACACAGCCGGGTTAGAACAGTTTTACAAAGGTTGTAAAAAATACATGTGGGAAGAACGGTTCAAAGGAATGATAATTACTTGCAAAAATGATTCGGTACGACAGGAAGCCGACAAATTTCTGGCTGAAGAAATGAGTGTTCAGGAGATTCTGGATTTGCTGAACGCCAGGGAAAAGCTGATTACCATTACTGAAGGAGCCTGGGAAAAAGGTGTAAATCCGATAGTCGATTTTTATGTTTGGAATGGCCCTGAACCAGCCAAATTTGACAGTGCCCTCACTTTTGTTCGCGGAGATAAAATTCAGCCTGAGCAAAAAAAGCTGGAAGAGGCGCGCGGACTTTATGTTTCCGACTACCAGAAAGTAATTGAAGAAAAATGGTTAAAAGAGTTGCATTCGAAATACAAAGTAACCGTTAACAAAAAACTGCTGAAAACGATAAAAGGTGTTTAAACTGCGTAACATACCTGTTTTTCTGGCGGCAGCGGGCTTGCTTGCTGTACAATGCACCCGCCCTGAAACTCCCGGCGAATCACCGGTTGCAAGGGTTGGCGAAAAAGTATTATTGCAAACCGATATCAAACAAATTGTTCCATTGGGTTTAAGTCCGGTTGACAGTGCTGCAATTGCCGGTGAG
>DPCJ01000202.1:0-1075 GCA_003516705.1 Prolixibacteraceae bacterium
TCAGGTAAAGGGCAAACACATCTTTGGGTCCGCGCAAATGACAATCATCCAGTGATTCTTTGGTTACAGGAATAAATTTACTTTTGTCGGAAGTCGTTCCCGACGATTTTGCAAACCACTTTACTTCACCGGGCCACAACACATTTTTTTCTCCCTCCCGAAGTCGTTCCACATACGGTTTAATATCGTCGTAATTTTGCAGAGGCATGGCATTCTGGAAATCCTGGAGTGTTTCAATCTTATCAAAGCCATGTGCCAGGCCCCACTCGGTGTCACGTGCTGAACTAATCAGGCTGAAAAGGGTTTCGAATTGGATGTCAATAGGGTGTTCGCGGTAAAGCTGAATTTGGTAATTACGCTTAAAATTAAGCCATTGAACTACGGAATTGATGATCGGCATTGGTGTATTGTAATATTTCTGATTTCAAATGTAGAAATATTTTTGGCTTTGAATAAATTCATTTGCCGACAGAAAAGGCATTAACCTTAATAAGACATTATGAATGTGAATGTTTAATGTGCTGATGTTATTTTAAGAAGAACTAACCTGATTAAATTGCCATTCGTTCGAATCATTCAACTTGCATAAACGTATAAGCGAGAGTATTGAAATTTGTTTAAAGTATTGTAAATACTGGTATAACAAATCGTACAAATTGGTCTTTATATACAATTCATATATGGGTTTTTGTTTTCATTATATCAATAGTTATTCTATATTGCAGTTAAACCAGTATGTTTAGGGGAGAATGTTAATTCCCGATTAAGTTTTTTGAAATTGTAATTATTTGATTATTTGGCGTTTATGTAAATGAATTCTTTCGTTTAATGCGATGTCTTAATTTCTGCCTGCCCTGTTAAAGGCAGTAATTATATCAGGCAAAGCAGTAAAATGAGAGGAGTGGATTGTTGTCGCTTTAAAATGATGGCACAAAAAGGCATTTTTTGATGGAAGTTATTAACAGTGTTAAAAATCAGTTTTTCTCAAAAGTTAAAAACCTGATTTCTTAACTTCTTCATAACTATTGTTTTGAGCCTTGTTATTATCGGCAATATTTCTATATTTGAAACGCCC
>DPCJ01000202.1:1234-3639 GCA_003516705.1 Prolixibacteraceae bacterium
CAGAATATCAGCTTTACCCCGATGGTGAATATGACCCTGTTTTTGCACAGGATGTCGATTTGAAATTTCTGCCCAATTTCGGGATTGGCGCTTTTTTGTACGAAGACAATTACTACATCGGATTAGCCATCCCAAAACTGGTTGAAAACGACTTTACTTACAACTATCAGAATTATTCAACACAGTCGGAAGTAAGGACAATGTACCTCCATGGTGGTTATGTGTTTTTTATCGACCCTATGTCGCGTTTAATTTTTAAACCCACGGGCATGGTGCGTTACAGCATAGGGCTTCCATTGCAATTCGATTTGGCTGCCAACCTGCTGGTGTACGAGCGGCTCTGGCTTGGGCTGATGTTCCGTTCGGGTAATGCTGTGTGTGCATCAACCCAGTTTTTTCTTACCAAAAACCTGCGCTTCGGTTTTGCCATGGATGTTACTTACAACGAAATATTTCCCTACCAGAATGGAACCTACGAGTTTACAATGGGCTGGGACATGGACTTTTACGGAAGGAGCTATATAAGAGCAAAGTATTTTTAATGCATGAATGCGAGAATGAGAAGAAATAGATTAATGATTAATGAATGATGATTAACGATTACAGAAAGATGAAAATAAGAAATAAGAAAACAGGAATTGCGCAGGTGCCAGCCCTGGAAGGGTATGATTTGAATAACCCCGGGTTTCAACCCTGGGGGTCAGAGTACGCCAAATTACAACGCTTTGTAGTTTGAAACACTGGCGCTGAAACTTGTAAGAAGAAGAATAACAGTATAAGAAATAACGAATAAGAAAGGGAACACGGAACGAACCTGAAATCCCGACAAAAATCGGGACAGGACCGGAACCTGGAACTAAAAACAAGTGAATGAAACAACTCTACACGACTTAACAACTTGACGAAACTTAACAACACCGGTATTCTGAGAATAATCGCCGTTATCCTTTCGGTTTTTATTCTGAACAGCGGAGTTGCTTCAGTTCCAACTTTCCTTCGGAACGAATCAACCACTGCACCGGTAACTGTTTTATCATTTTTTAACCTGCGCCAACTGATGCCCGGTTGGGCCAATCGGACAGATAACGAACTTCAGATTGCCTGTCCCGAAGATATTTCAACTTACACCGATTTCAACCAATGCACTGCCGAAATCAGCAGAGGACTCAACGTGACAATCACTGCCGGAACGCTTTCTTCGCTGACCTGGAGAATGACTGGTGCAACCAAGGATAAATCGCCTTCCACAGGAATAAACCAGATTGGAAAATATACATTTCAAACCGGCGTAACCTTTATCGATTACACCGCAACCGATGATTCAGGGAAAAAACGGGCATGTTCGTTTACCGTTGTAGTGGTCGATAACCAGTTTCCGGTACTTACTGCACCAAAGAATATCACATTACATTGCAAAGATCGTATTCCAACAGCGTACACCACATTGCAGGCCTTTTTAAATGCCGGGGGTGATGCAACCGATAATTGCAGGGTGAGGGCATCAGGTTTTAAATTACAATCCGAAAAAAAAGATAAAAACTTCTGTCCATACACCATCACTCGTGTATATCAGGTAACCGACTTTGCGGGAAATATTGCCATCGCCGAACAATCAATTATTGTAGATTTGGATGAGCCAGAACCAGTAAATCAGAAAACAGCGGAATATCGCTCTCCTTCCGACTCAACAATAACAAACATTACTGCCATTAAATCAGGAAACTGGACCGATCCGGGTATCTGGAGCNNTTTTATAATTCCACAATTTACGGAAATACCAATTTCGAAGAGCTTGTCATCAACAAAGGAGACCTGTCCAACACGCTCACCTTTAAAGGAAGCAATTCAGTTACAAGTGGCGGTAGTCTGACGTTGACCGGTGGATTGATTACCATTCCCCCGGAAGCAAGTTTCACTGTAAATTCAGTTGCCGGGTTAATAATTCCGGCAAATACCGGATTCAATATTACCGGGGGAACACTTTCAACCGGAAATTACACGGTTGTCAACGAAGGTTTAATAAGAATAACTGCGGGCACGGCTGATTTTGGCACTGCTTCGGGTCATGATTTGCATACACGGTCTGAAGGAGCATTTACCGTTTCGGGGGGAGAAGTAAATATTGCAGGAGCTTTGTATAATTCGGCTTCCGGAACAATCCCATCTTTGGGTGTAACTTCCGGAATTACAATTACAGATGGTACAGTTATCCTTTGCACATCCGGAAACAGGTTCAGCAGTTTGGGGTCGTTATATGTTACTGCTGCCGGTAATTTTAATTTTTCAGGTGGCACAATCGTTTTCCAACGACCGAGTACCGCAACAAACGAAACCGATTTGAATCTCATTCCGGGTAGCGGAACAAAAAATTCAACCGGCGGAACTTTTCAGTTTGGAAACACCTT
>DPCJ01000157.1 GCA_003516705.1 Prolixibacteraceae bacterium
TTTCAGCAAAAACAGCAACATGGTACTGGGCGCAGTTACTTTTGTTGCCGGCGTAAGCGGCGCCAGCATCACCATCGGAACAGTACAGTTAAAAGGAATGGCGCTTGCAGCTATTGTAGGCGTTGTTTTATCGCTTGTTTTCTGGCTGCTGGGCAAAGCCGGTTTACTCAACAAAGAATCATAGTAAAAATAATTGATATTAAAAAGTCCGGGTGCCCTCAAGGTAGCCCGGATTTTTCTTTTATTGATACTGGATATTGGATAAAACGGATACTGGATTGAAAGAAAGTGATTGGGTAATTGGGTGACTGAGTTCAAAAAAAACTCGGGGCGAAAAAAGACGTGCGGGTTTAATCTGAATAAATAGAGCGGCTAAATCTACTTCAAAAAATAATCCCTTCCCGACGCAGAATCATCAGAAAGAAATGAACCCCACAGGGTTCGATTATAGTAAACAGCCGTTACACCCCACGCAACAGTCATTAGTTTGAAAAGCCGGCGCCCTGAACTACCGACAGTGATTATTTGTGGGGTCAGTGTCACCGGATTAAAAGCCGGTGTTAGTCAAAACCAGGCAACCATAATCCCGCTGATTTCACTCCTTGCATCCAAAACTCAAATCATCGTCATCCGTCAACCTTTTGATGCTGACAGGTGTTGTTGGTATTTGCAAACCGGTACTCGCAAACCGGTTACTGAAACAAAATTTTTGTATAACCGACTACTAATTTGTATTACAATGGCAAAACAGATTTTCATTAACCTGGCTGTAAAAGACCTGCAAAAATCGATGGACTTTTATGCCGCACTCGGATTTACCAATAATCCACAGTTTTCTGACAACACCGCCAAATGCATGGTGTGGAGTGACAGCATTTTTGTGATGATTATGACGTACGAAAAATTTTCATCCTTTGCCACAAAACCAATTGCCGATACCAAAACAAAACTGGCAGGAATTTTTTCGCTGTCGGTTGGCAGTGTTGACGAAGTAAACAGCATTACAAACAGCGGATTGAATGCCGGTGGAACCGAACCCTGCGAAATGAAAGATTACGGATTTATGCAGCAGCGAACAATTGAAGATTTCGACGGTCACACGTGGGAGATTTTTTATATGGACATTACAAAGTTTCCGGCTGAACAACCCAATGCATAAAACTATTTAAATTATAACAACCTTAAAATTAAAAACAATGGCACAGATAAATCCATACATCCATTATAACGGCAATGCCGAAGAAGCATTTACATTTTACAAATCAGTTTTTGGCGGTGAGTTTGCCATGGTAGTCCGTTTCAAGGACATGGCAAATCCGGAACAACCTTTTCCTGACAGCGAAGCAGAAAAAATAATGCACATTGCACTGCCCATCGGCAAAAACAGCGTTTTAATGGGAAGTGACACTCCCGAATTTATGGGAAAACAAAACGAACAGGAAAACAGGAGTAAAATTATGGTCAATGCCGAAAGTAAAGCCGAAGCTGATCATATTTTTAACGGACTTTCAGTGGGAGGAACAGTGGAAGTGCCTATTGAAGAAAGTCCCTGGGGTTCGTATTTTGGTATGTTCAGAGACAAATACGGAATTGAGTGGATGGTGGATTTTGAGCCAAACCAAAAACCCTGAAATCACAGAAAAAAGAATAATTTCAGTTCTATAAAAGTAAAACAGTCGCCAATAAACGCCGGCGACTGTTTACTCCTTTCGTTAAAAGTGAACTATTTCCTCAGAAAAATATCGCCACTGATGGTTTTCAGCGCCATTTCGGTGCCGCCGCCGTTAAGCGTCAGGTTGTAATCACTGCCCACCCATTTCATTTCCCTGTCCTTTTGATTGTCGAATCTCAGGTTGGAATAAACGTTACCAGTAATGGTAGAGATGTTGATTTTGGCTTTGCATGCCACCGGAGCTGCATAATCGATAAACCCGCTGATGGAATTGACATCAATTTCGCCGGTGGTACCTTTTATTTCAACCTGACCCGAGATGGTTTTCAGGCTGAATGCCAGATCTACCGGAACTTTCAGCGTGTAAATAATATGGCTGTTAATATTGCAGTTGTCTTTACCTTTCTTTAACTGAATGGCTTTAAAATCGACAACCTCTTCCAGTTTTACAGTTCCTTGTTTTTCGTTTACATTCAGCGTGTAATCTTCATTGTACTGGTTTTCATCAATATTTACCGAGACCTCAAGTGCGAGTGTGCTTTTG
Organism: Prolixibacteraceae bacterium; assembly: GCA_003516705.1. Classification (GTDB taxonomy): domain Bacteria; phylum Bacteroidota; class Bacteroidia; order Bacteroidales; family Prolixibacteraceae; genus Draconibacterium. The sequence goes on from DPCJ01000157.1 coordinate 2,217, forward strand.
TTCCAGGCTTCGATAAAAATGGTATCGGCAAAGTCAAATTTCATTTCCACTGTTTTGCCTTTAGCCTCAAGGTTTTTCTGAATCACCTTCTGGCAGCGGGCAATGGTAGTCTGTCCCACCACGATGATGAGTAATATGATAAGCTTCTTCATGGCCCTTGATTTACTTTTTACGCAGATAGATGTTTCCGGAAATCGATTTCAGATAGACTTTCTGACCCCCGCCATTGAGTGTAAAATCGCCGATATCCTGCCGGATTGGCGACATTCCTTCAGCTCTTTTATCGGCCGAGCTTTCCTTTACAGGTTTCAGGTCGAGGTTGTTGAACACATTCCCGTTCATGTTGCTGATGTTAACAACTGCCTTTTCAATGGAAGGTATCGAAACATCAATCAGGCCGCTGATGGAAGCCAGCGATGTTGGCGCCTCCTGGCTGATACTGCTGAAAACCACTTCCACATCACCACTGATTGAGTTGACGGTGAGCGGCCCCGATGAGTTGAGTACTTTCACATTTGCCGCAAGTGTATTGGTTTCGAGACTTCCTTTAAACGACTCGATAACCAAATCGCCGGCTGCAAACGGACTATTATAATCAAGATTAACCGCTGAACCGGCAGGCACCGAAACTTTGTACTTGTAGTCGCGCACCTGTTTTACAGCGCCCGAAATCAGCACCACACCATTTTCTTCCGTAACATTTATGCCAAGGCCGGAATTGTCTTCGGCAGCACCTAAAAGTTTCAGGCCATCGGCCCTGTCGGGTCTTTCCATTTCGAAATCAGATTCGATAATTACTGAACTGCCGGCTGAATTTAAAAGGGTAATTTCACCCAACAGGTTTTTGATTTCAATTTTGCCTTTTACCTTGGGTGTGTATTCATATTTTTTCATTTGTCCCAAAGCGATTGCAGGCAATAAAATCACTGCTAATAAAAACGTTGTACTTTTCATTTTCTTAATTATTAATTGTTTATGGTAACAGTTTCCAGCCTGGCCGGCACCGGCTGAATTCTGAAATACTCAGATTACTTTTATCATATCCTTTGCAAATTTCTTTACATTTTCATCGGCCTTGTCGCTGTTCATTATCTGTTCAATCCCGGGGCGGGCTTCTTTTGCGCCCATTTCAGCAAGCACCTGGATAAGCGAAATCTGTAGCAGCGGGTTTTCCTGTAAAGAAAGCGAGCGGATGAGTTCGGTTTTTATGCGCAGGTTTTTGGCCGCCATCCCTGAAAGGGCGTTGATGGCTGCCAGCCGCACGTTTACATTTTTGTCGCTGTTCATGGTGTTAACCAGGGCATCAATCACATCGTCGCCGGTTTGCGACAACTGGCTGATGGTGTAAACAGCATCAATTTTTTGCGGGCCTGTCATTTCCTGCAGGCTGGTCAGCAAAACCTGTTGTTTGGTCTGGCTGAGTTCGGCCTGTAACTGCTGTTGCTGTCCGCGGCTTTTTTCTGTTCCGAAATAATAACCTCCTGAATAAGTAATGATTGCAACTGCCAGAACCGCTGCCACCTGTAACCAAACTGGCATCAAAATCCTTTTTTGTTTTGCAGGCATTTCGGTTTCCATCATTTTCAGAAATTCGTATTTCATATCGGCAGGCGGTTCAACGGCGGGCATTCCGTCTGCAAATCCGAGGAACGACTCAAATCCTGCATGAAACTCGCTGCATTCAGCGCATTTCTTCAAATGACTGCTGATTTCGTTCGCCGTATTTTCATCCAGTTTCCCGTCGATGTATGCGGGGAGATTCAGTTTTACTTCTTCACACTTCATTTTATTCAACCATTATTTTTTCGTAAATCTCTTTCAGTTTTTGTATTGCCCTGAAAGTTTTCACCTTCACGGCGTTCTCGTTGCTGTCGGTAGCAGCGGCAATTTCGCGGTACGAAAACCCCTGAAACCGGTTCAGTTCGATGATTTCGCGGTAGCCAGGCGGAAGCTGGTTCATGGCATCCAGCAACATTTCGTACGACTCGCGCACCTCGCTTTCGCGCAACGACGCTTCATTGTCTTTGGCAGCAATTTCAGGATGATCGTCAAGTTCGCTGAAGTGACGGGCGCTCCGGTAATAATCCACCAGGATGTTCCGTGCAATCCTGAAAAGCCAATAGACAAAAGTTTTGTCGTCTTTCCAGGTAGCGGCATAACGAATCACGCGCAGAAACGTGTTTTGTGTAAGGTCACGGGCCGCCTCGCGGTCGCTGGCCATGCGTACAAAATAGCCGTAAACACGTGACTGGTACCTGTCGTACAAAACAGCCGCCGCCTGTCGGCTGCCCTGCACCAGTTGTACCATCAGTTGTTCGTCGCTCAAGTGATTCATTTGCTTTTTTTCCTGTCCGGTTTCTGTTTTTAATGAACTTCTGAAAACAATACCTGCAAAAGTGATGATTCGTTACACAGGTTGTATTTTTTTTTTGTGAATAAATAAAAAACGCCCCGTTTTCAGGTATATCGGGTTGTGGGAGTTTTCCCACGGCTCCACTTTTTGTTCCGGCGACCCTTGGGAGTTATCCCGCAGCGCCAATAATCATTTGGGCAACCTTTGGGAGTTATCCCACGGCTCCACTTTTTGATTGGGGAAGCCTTGGGAGTTATCCCATGACCTCACTTTTTGTTTGGAGAAGCTTTGGGAGTTATCCCACGACTCCACTTTTTGTTCCGGCGACCAAAATCAGTACTTACATGGCTCCACTTATTGTTTGGTGAAGCAAAATCAGTACTTACCCGACTCCACTTTTGTTTGGGGAAGCAAAATCAGTACTTACACGGCTCCACTTATCGTTTGGGCACCCAAAATCAGTACTTACACAGCTCACTTTTTAATTGGGGAAGTAAAATCAGTACTTACCCGACTCCACTTTTGTTTTTGGAAGCAAAATCAGTACTTACACGGCTCCACTTTTTGTTTGGGCGAACTTTTATTAAATAATAACAGCATGAAAATTAAAGCACTGGCTTATTTATTGCCCGATTATTTTTATTTTTAAAACCGAAACCAAAAACAGCAACTACATGAACCATCTGAATTGCTCAAACTCCGACAAAGGAATATTCAAACTTTCTGTATTTCACCCTAATATAGAATGCTACACGCTACTTGTGGTGGATACTTATAAGTTAGTGGCAAGGCTCAGACGACACACAAAAGTATAACGACAGTAAAAAGATAAATATGGCAGACATAATTTTTTGTTCATTTCCTAAGACAGAAAGACCTAAGGACTTTTCGATAAACGTTGCTAATATTTTTAAAACTCATCTTGCAAGTATTTCAACTGTTGACTTAGCAAAGGGTCTTGAAAGCGATAAAGTATTAGAAACATTGAGACCCGACTTAGAAGCATTGGGATTTGAAGTAGAGAAAAGTAAAAAGAAACTTGATAAAATTCATAGACCCGTATTCTTTGGTGACAACGGAGAACCGACAGTGAGTTATGAGATTGATGCATTTCACAAGGATTGGAAATGTGGACTTGAAATAGAAGCTGGAAGAGCTTGGATGGGCAATGCAGTTTACCGTGACTTAGTTCAAAGCTTGGTGATGGCTGAACTTGAACATTTAATACTTGCTGTTCCACGGACATACAAATACAACTCTAAAAATAAACCTTTAATAAGTAAGGACTATGAATACTCTAAAAATCTAATTGACACAATTTTCAGCCAAACAAGATTTAGGCTACCATACAGTCTGACACTAATTGGATATTAATATCGACAATGCAAGAGTTAACATTTAAAATACTTGATAAAGCGAATATTACGACTGACATCGCAAATTCATTTATTGAATTACTCGTCAAACAAGGCAAAGTAGAAAAACCGACTGTAGAAAGAATAAAATCTTGCAGGCAATTATCTCTTTGCTATGCAGACAACAATCTAGTTGGTATTGGTGCAATTAAGCCGAAGACTAAATCTGACTTTGCTGTAACAAAAGCTGACCTCTTGAATATCGAGCGACAGTTTGTGTGGGAGCTTGGGTATTTTTTCACAGACAACAATTTTCGTGGCTATGGTATTTCCACAACAATTGCTCGACTTTTACTAAAGGGTAAGGACAAGGAGAATATTTTGGCTTCAACTGAACTTTATCCAGACAATGTTATGATAAAGGTTCTAGATAAATTTGGGTTTAGACAATATGGAAAACCCTGGTTGAGCAAACTACATGATGGAACTCTCGGACTATTTCTAAAATTTAAAGTAGGTGAAATAATTGACAACAAAGCAACGACAAATAAGTAGCCCAGCCACTAACAGCCGCTTGCGTCATTTTGAAAAAAATTGAACTATGAATAACAATTTATATTGGTCAGTTTATAAAAATTTAGAAGCTGAGTTTTTAAACTTATCAAATCTGATTCACATAAATGATGAACAATTAGAAATATATTCTATTAAAATTTCTGAACTTTTGATAAGAACTGTAGTTGAGGTTGAATCTATTTCTAAAGAATTATATTTTGTAAATGGAGGTTCTAAACCAAATGACAAAAATTTATTTTTTGATACTGACTGTATTGATTTATTAGAAAACAAATGGCAACTAAGTAAAAAACATGTTCTGATCTCAGCTTCAAATTTATATTTGGAATTTGAGGAAAATATAATTTTAACACCTCTAAAAAAAGCCAATAAAAGAGGTACTAGTTCTTCTGAATGGTTAAGAGCTTATCAAGCAATCAAACATAATCGAGCTCAGAACCTTAAAAAGGGAAATCTTAAACAATTAATTCGTTCGTTGGCGGGATTGTTTTTATTGAATATTTATTTCAAAGATTTCATATATACTTTAGAAAAAGATGGGACTGGGACAAATTTTGATGGCAGATTGGGCTCAGAAATATTTTCTGTTAAAATTCACATAAATAAAAGAATAAGCATTGAAACTGAATATTCAAAAAATGATGACTTTGAAAATTGTGTATACTTATTAAAAGCCACAGATGAAACAAAACTGATTGCTCAAAACTCAATAAAAATTTTAAATAAAAAAATAAGCGAAAAAGTAAACGCTAAGATGATGACAGAAGTTCAAAAAAGAATCTCAGGATTACAAATCTCTAATCAAAACAAAATTCAAATGGAAATAAAAAATATTGTGGATAAAATTAAAAGTGATTTCACAATTGAAGCAGCAGAGCAAAACAGCACAATGTTAAGAACTGCTTTTGAAGGTTTAAGATATGAAGCTATTTTGAATAAATGTCAATATTAAAAAACGAACGTTCCCGCTCCTGCGCGATTGTATCGCGTTGTCTAGCAAAAAATTCCCGTCCGGGCTGCTTTTCGGCTTGGCAGGAATTGAAAACCGGTGAAGCCAAATCGCCCGCAATCCGCCCCTGCGTGTAGCTGAGAACCGTTACCGTTCATTTTAAATGCTTGAAAATAAATACACTGAAAATTGAGATATTATGGAATCAGACAATGAAACAACTCTCTTGCGTGAGAAAGAAACAGTACCGACAAATGAGGTTTTGGAAAATGTGCTTGGTAAAGAACTTTTCACGATTTATCAGGAATTAATCAGCGTTTTTACCGATGAATTCGGGTTGGAACTTCAATGGAATTTTTACAAAGATGGAAATGCATGGTTGTGTAAAGTTGTGCATAAGAAAAAAACGATTCTGTGGCTTTCTGTTTGGAAGAACTATATAAAAACGGGTTTTTATTTCACTGAAAATACAGGAACAGGGGTTTTAGCATTAGATATCGACAATACAATTAAAGCGGCATTTGAGGTGGCAAAACCAATTGGAAAACTTATACCGTTGACGATTGATATTAACCAACAAAAACAGATAAAAGACTTAAAAGAGCTTGTAAAGTATAAAAAAGGATTGAAGTAAACTGCGACAACCGAAACAAGAGTTCTTTTAAATGGTGCCCCCGCTCCTGGCGAAATTTTGCAAACTCGAATTACGCTTTTACACATTCAGCGTTTCGCCTTCCGATTTGGCAATGATAACCGCGGCACAGGTATCGCCCCAAACATTTACAGTGGTGCGCGACATATCGAGAATACGGTCAACTGCCAGGATAAGGCCAACACCTTCGAGCGGGAGATTTACAGCAGTTAAAACAATTGTCATCATTACAAGTCCGGCCATGGGAATACCAGCCGAACCGATTGCCGCCAGAAGCGCTGTTAAAACAACAATTGCCTGTTGCCCCATGGTAAGTTCAATTCCGTACGCCTGGGCAATAAAAATCACTGCAACACATTCATACAAAGCGGTTCCGTTCATATTAATTGTAGCGCCAAGCGGCAATGTAAAACTTGTTATTTTACCCGAAACACCATCTTTCTCTTCAACAGCCACCATCGATAATGGAAGCGCCGCATTGGATGATGAAGTTGAAAAAGCTGTTAGCAGTGGCGTGGCCATATTTCTGAAATGTTTGTATGGATTTGCCTTTCCCATAAATTTAACAAGCAACGGTAAAATTATACCACCGTGTACCAGTAATCCAATTAAAACTACAAGCATGTAAATCCCGAGGCTGCCGGCAATATTGCCCAGCGAACCTGCATTTTTAGCCACTTCTTTTGCCACAATTGCAAAAACCCCCAGCGGTGTAAATTGAATGATAAACGTAGTAATCTTCATCATCACTTCGAAAACCGAATCGAAAAAACGGGTGAGTAACTGCTGCTTTTCGATTTGAATTTGTGTGATGAAAAAACCAAAAAGAATTGCAAAAAAGATAACCGGAAGAATTTGTCCTTTCGCCATGGCATCAATCACATTCTCAGGAATAACCCTGATTAAGATTTCGCTTGCCGAATTATTTACATCGGGAGTTGTAACTGTAGCTGCATTTCCAAGATTTGCCCCTGCCCCGGGTTGAAACAGGTTTACAAAAAACAACCCTGTCAGAATTGCAATTAAGCTGGTTCCAATATAAAAAAGTATGGTTTTAGCACCCAGTCTGCCAAGATTCGAACCTCCTCCAATACTTGAAACACCGCTGATAATTGAGCTCAGAATCAACGGAACAACCACCATATTGAGTGCACGCAGAAAAACCACGCCCATCCAGGTGATGTAAGGAACCCAACCGGGAATGTAATAACCAAAAGCAACGGCTGCTATAAGTGCAATAAGAATTTGCCAGTGAAGTTTTATTTTGAAAATCATAGTAGTTTCGTTTCGGGGCATAAAAATAATTAAACATTTTACTTATCAGCCAACTGGGTTCAAATCACCAAAAAAGAGATATAAATTCTCAATTTTTCGTTTTAAACTATTTGATTCTGTATGTCACCGAAGACTTAACGAAAGAACATGAAAACCAATCAATACCAACTTTAAAAAATAAAAAAGCGGAACGATTTTTCAATCATTCCGCCCGATTTGGTGACCCAGCTGGGATTCGAACCCAGGACCCCATCCTTAAAAGGGATGTGCTCTACCTGCTGAGCTACTGAGTCATCCTTGAGTGCCTTTGTTTTTCAAAAGCGGTTGCAAAAGTAAAATTAATTTTCTACTATACAAACCCATATCCATTTTTTCAAAAAATATTTAAAGATTTTTCAATTTGATATTATTAAACTCAGCTTTTATCAGGTATGTTATTGACGTAAACAATTAAAATAATTTTTTAGTTTTGAGCTTCGCTAAAAAACAAGGATAAACTTAACCTGAATTGTTAACAACAGAAGGATACATAGTTCTTGGCGTGCTGATTCTGATGATTGGTGCATTGTTTAAAGAAATAATGCGACCAGGTCTGATACTGTTTTCAGCCACTACAATTCTGCTTGCGCTCGGAGTAATCAGCGACAAGGACGCTTTAGGTGGTTTTGCCAACGAGGGAATGATAACAATCGGAATCCTGTTTATCGTGAGCGAAGGTGTACGGCAATCTGGTATTCTGAACCGGTTGGCTCAATCATACCTTCCCCGTAAACGTGGAAAAATGGTTTTTTTGCTACCGCGTATTATGCTTCCCGTTTCGTTTATTTCTGCATTTCTGAATAATACGCCAGTGGTAATTATCTTCGCACCAATCATTAAAAACTGGACTGAAAAACTCAACCTTTCATCTCAAAAATTTCTGATTCCACTTTCTTATGCAACTATTCTGGGGGGCATGTGCACATTAATAGGCACTTCCACCAATCTTGTGGTTCACGGGCTGATGATTGACAATGGGTACCGCGGGTTTAATATGTTCGAACTCGGAAAAATCGGCTTGTTTGTCACGGCAGCCGGAACGCTTTATATTTCGCTGGCTGGAAACTGGTTGTTACCCGGAAAAAAAATATTGTTTAATTCAAAATGCCGTACCGATTTCAAAGACTATTCCTATGATATTATTATTCCTGAATTCAGCAATTTGATTGGGTTAGAGGTAAAAAACGGACGAATGAAGGAACTTAACGGATTGCTTATTCGAAGTATTAACAGGGACGGAAATATTATTGAAACAAAAAAGGGAGCCTTCACCCTGTTTGAAAACGACAAATTGCACGTTGACGGGAAATCAGACAGGCTAAACTATATTCTGGCTAATGAAAACATTCAACTGAACGGGATTGATTTAATCAACAATCTGCCCAAGAACGAATTAAAGCAATACGAGGCAGTACTTTCCCCACGCTTTCCGG
>DPCJ01000164.1 GCA_003516705.1 Prolixibacteraceae bacterium
ATCACTACGGGTAATCCGGGTTTTAACTGCTTAATTCTGCGCGAAGCTTCAATGCCATCCATCACTGGCATCCTGATATCCATCAGAATTAAATCGACATGATTATCGTTTTCAACAAACTCCAGTGCTTCCGATCCGTTTTCAAGCCAGATAACATTTGCCTTGGTTTTTCGCAGCTGTGTTTTCAATAGAATATAATTCAGATTTTTGTCGTCAACCACTAAAATGGTTTTTCCTTCCCAGTCAAATTGTGTCATTAGTTAATGTTTTTTGGGTTTCGAAAATATGGGGTAAAACAAAGGTGAACTCTGAGCCAACATTTACTTCGCTTTTTACAGAAATATTGCCTCCCATAAGATTCAGGTAGGTTTTTGTAATTGAAAGACCTAAACCGGTACTTTCCCTTCCCGAAGTTTTTCCATTTGAAGCCTGCATAAACCTGTCAAAAATGTGTTTCTGCGACTCCTCGGGAATTCCGATGCCTGTATCCTTTACCACAAAGACAAGGTTCTCCCCGTCAATTTTGTAGTAAAATTCAATACTTCCATGGTCGGTGTATTTACAGGCGTTGTTTACAACGTTTATCAAAATCTGCTTTAACCTTACCCGGTCGGTTAAAATCAGGCAATTGTCGTCGGGCAAACCATCTTTATAACCGAATTGAATATTTCGCTCAACAATATGTTGATTTGCACTGAACATATCATAGATTTCTCTGGTTAGTCTGTTGAGTTCAAATTGACTTTTTTCAATTTTTAAAATACCAGCCTCGATTTTTGAAAGATCGATAATATCGTTTATCAGGTTCAGAAGATGTTCTCCGCTTTTTATGATTGTATTCACAAATTCATTGAATTCTTCCTCGCTTTCGGCTTCGTGCAGCAAGTGGGCAAAACCCAGAATTCCATTCATCGGGGTTCGTATTTCGTGACTCATGTTTGCCAGAAAAGCCGACTTCAGTTTATCCGATTCTTCCGCTCTTTCCTTTGCTGCAATTAATTCTTTTTCAACAATTACACGGTGTTTAACTTCGTCATTTAACTCCCGGTTGCGGTCGTTTAACAATTTAGTTCTTACTGCCACCTTTTCTTCCAGGTTCCGGTTAGCCTGTTCAATCTGCGCATTCTTTTTTGCAATTTGCAAATACAGGTCGAAATTATCCCGGTTAAAAACTTCGGTGCGATAGGCGGCAATCATCCCGATAACAATTGCTCCGATGAAGAAGAAACTGTTTGATAATACAATAGTCGGATTAACCTGAAAAGTGAAGCCGGCAATAATATAGAGAATAATTACCAGCCAGCTTGCAATTGAAAAGGCAAGAAAACGAAGTTTGATTAAAACCGACCCAGCCAGAAAAACCAGAATCAGACCACTGCTGTAAACAACAACTTCGGGCATCCTAACCAACATCAGTATTATACCAACTGCGCCCAGAAANNCGGATTGTGATAAAAAGATCGAAATATTGTTGCGCAACAACACTATCGAGATAGCCAAAAAAAGCATATAACAATGAAAGAATGAGATATGCAAACCGGGTGGTTTTATATGAGCGAACATAATAAAACTCCCTGTACTCATTTTCCCTTTCATCGGGGAAATTCAAGGATATTCGTTTTAGTAAATTTAAAAGTCCCTTCCCTAAAACCATTCAACAGTTTTGTTTGTAAAATAATTGTCCCTTTGTCCGTTGCAATGCAGGGTATCAATATTGCACTGATGGTTCAAAAATATGTTTTTTTTCAATTCAAAAACAGGTTATTTATCAACCAAACCATAATATAAAATGATTTTACTTAATTGTGATTCAAATAAATCCCCTATGCCTGAATCGGGCTAATAAAATAGAAAAATGATTATTTATTCACCATTCGAAGCCGCAGTTTTGTGAGTACTTTTTTGGTGTAAAGTGGAAATTCGCCATCCATCATCCATCCATAATAACCGGGTTGCTCGCGTAAGACTTTTTCTACCGCAACTCCCTTGTTTTTGCCGAAATTGAAGACTTCAATTCCCTTTTCGTCGTAAACAATCCGACCGGCAAAATCAACATTCTGGTCATACGATGAAAACTCGCTGAGTTTTTCCATGTCATTTACGATCGGCATCGACTTTTTTCCCTTTGCATCTTCATATTCAACACCCTCATAAACTTCGAGTTGCGCCTTTAAAACCTCGTAAGTGGCTTTTGTATCGGCCATTGCACTATGTGCGTCGGTCAAATCCTTCTGGCAGTAAAATTTGTATGCTGCGGCGAGTGTTCTTTTTTCCATTTTATGAAAAATGGCCTGAACATCAATAAATTTGTGTTTTTTCAAATCNNAAGGTTGGTTCATCTTTCACATCTTCATCATAAATTCCATGAATCATGGAAACCTCGGGAGGTATGGGCATTTCGGGGTTAATCCGGTACAACTTTTCTTCTTCGGTTCCGTTCGGGTTTATTTTCAGAAGGGCAATTTCAACAATGCGGTCGGTGGCAATATTTACACCGGTTGTTTCGAGGTCGAGGACTACCAAAGGGTTTTTTAAGTACAGTTTCATTTATGGTTATTAAAAGAAAAGGTATCGCAAAAACCGTATGGTTTCAACGATACCTTTTCAGATTTACTTTTTAAATTTTACGCATTAATCATCATCGGCATCAAAAGCATGAGCATGTCCTCATTTTCATCAGCATTTTCGGCAGGTAAGAGGAGTCCGGCCCTTGTCGGGTCGCTCATTTCAACCTTCACATCCGAAGCCGAAATGTTGGTTAAAATTTCCTGAAGGAAAGTAGATTTGAATCCGATTTCCATTTCATCGCCTTCGTATTCACAGGCAAGGCGCTCAACAGCAGAAATCGAGAAATCGATATCCTGAGCCGAAACAACCAATTGATTGTCAGCAATATTCAGCTTTATTAAATTACTTGCCTGGTTCGAAAATACTGAAACTCTTTTTACCGTATTAAAAAACTGGAGGCGGTCGATTTGCATTACATTCGGATTTTTTGTTGGAATAACCGAGTTGTAACTTGGATAATTCCCTTCAACAAGCCTGCAAATGAGTTTATAATTACTTAATGTAAAAAATGCATTTTTTTCGTCGAACTCAATTTTCACATCGAATTCTTCTTTTGGCAGCAGGTTCTTCAGCAAACCAGCCGGTTTTTTGGGAAGTATAAATGACGAATCGAAATCTGATTTTGCATCGCTCCGGCGATAGCGAACCAGTTTATGTGCATCGGAAGCCACAAAACTCATAAAATTCGGAGTAAGCTCAACATAAATTCCGTTCATCACCGGACGTAACTCATCGTCGGCAGTAGCGAACAGGGTTTTTTCAATTCCCTTGCGCAATGCCACATGGCTTACATTTATCGATGAAGCTGCCTCTTCGTTCAGTTTTGGCAACACCGGATAATCCTCGGCGTTCTGCCCCATGATACTGTACTTTCCGTTGTCGGAGAAAATTTCAACCACATATGATTTATCATCAATCTGGAAAGTCAGCGGCTGTTCGGGAAACTCTTTTAATGTGTCGATAAACAGTTTGGCTGGCACAGCAATGGAACCTTCGCCTTCAATATTATCGAGTTTCAAACTTGTAATCAATGTCGATTCCAGGTCGCTGGCGGTAATTGTAATCTCCGATTCGGCAAGGTGGAACAAAAAGTTATCGAGAATCGGCATTGTGCTTTTACTGCTGATTACACGGCTTAATGATGCCAAATGGCTTAATAATTCGGTACTTGAAACAACAAATTTCATATCTGTTTTATTTTATTTTTTTTCGATTTTCCTATTATTGATAAACGTTTGGCTTAATTTACCAAGCTCACGAATATACAAACTTTAAGCATAAATCATCTCCGCAAAAGTTGGAATTTATTAATGTTTTATCAAACGTTTATAACGGGTGCGCCGCAGTGCATTGTAGCCAATACCCAACATCAGAATTATGAGCATTGGCGAAACAATATTAAACCATTGCCACCACGTTTTCTCCTCGCGCAACTTCACTTTATCGAGCAGGCGCAACTGCACTGTCCGATTGCGTAACTGCATAATTTCGGAATACCCGCCCAGGAAATACACTGCGTTAAGCAGAAACTCGCGGTTTCCAAAAGTTTGCCGGCTGACGCGGTCAAAACCCATTTCTTCCCTGATTCGCGGGGGTTGCCGGGTGTAATCCACTTTGTTGGCAATCATTCCGGCATCGGCAATCACAATCATTTTCGAGGCTGTTCCTTTAGACCTGAAACCATCGGTTTGTACATCCAGATTTTCAATCATCCGGTTTTCAAAAACCGAAGTAAATTCACCTTCCACAAGCACACCCACCGGAATAAACGGTTGTGTAAAAAGTTCGCGTGCAGGGGGATTGTTAATATTTTCGAGACTTACCGATGAAGGCGATTTAACGCGCCGTGCATACGGCGAAGTTGTCAGAATAATTGTTTTCGACAGCTCTTTATTGCCTGAAACTGTATCGACAGAAGAAACAAATTCGGTAAAAACCCGGTTCAGGTTGCGACTCAGCGGATGGTTATCGGCCGGTGTAAGCAACGGCGAATAATACCACGGGTGCCTTGTCCACTGCTCATCGCTACCTTCGGGGGCAATGTTTACCATCAACTGCGCGCAATCAACATCCTGCAGCAATTCGTAGTTCAATCGTACTCCATATTTAAAAAGCTGGTCGCCCAGATTTAAATCCACAGGAAAAGCATAGGTTTGATAACCGCTCGAAAGACTGTCGGCATTAACCAGTACCGGGTCAATCAGCCACATTATTTTTCCACCTCTCATTAAATACTGGTCAATCAAAAATTTATCGCTTTCAGGAAATGGTTGTTTTGGACCGGCCACAATCAGAATGTCAATCTCTTTTGAAGTACCCGCCAGTTCACTGGCCAAAACCTGTGAAACATTAAAATCTCCGGCAAGCGAACCGGCAAAATCCATAACCTCATAACGGTTCAACTCACCGTGCCCTTGTAGAAAACCAACAGTTGACTTGGCTTCGTGCATTAGTTTCTGAAATGCATTAACAAGTTCAAATTCAACCGATTCAACCGAGTGATTAAAATTCATTTCGTAGGAGAAATCGGGGTTATTTTTTAGAAAATTCACAGCAATTTCTTTTCCGTTAATCCGGATTAAAGCACCCGGAAAAATATATTTTGTAGAAACTCCCTGATTGGTTCTTTTATTAAAACTGATAGGTTTAACACCTTTATCAACCAGCGACTGCTGAAATTTATCTCGCTTTTCAGTAGTTCTGAAATTATAGGGGTCTGATACTTTCAGCCTTATTGGAGAAGATGCGTAAACATTTAACACAGCAATTTTTTCAAAAATCTCCTGTTGTATTTTTTGCAAACCGGGTTCCAGCTCGCCCTCAAGAAACAACTCAATTTCAACCGGAGTGTTAAGTTCACCCGCAATTTCGCGGCTCACCGGCGCCAGCGAAAAGCGTTTGTCGGCAGTTAAATCAATCCTGAAAAGAAAATTGGAGGAAGCAAACAGAACAACAAACAACACAACAGTAAAAATAGCAAACTGTAGTTTTGTCTTTTTCATCTTCCAGTTTCCGGGTCGGAGCAATGTGGATGTTAGTACAAGAAAAAACAGTGTAATTCCAATAAAATAGAGCAAATCGCGCATGTCAGCCACACCACGCGAAACCGATAAATAATGACTGTTAATACTCAACCATGTCAGCAATTGTTCAATCAGAAAAGGAACTCCCGCAGATGCGGCAAACTCGAAGCCAAGGTAAAAGACAAACGAAACCGCCATGGCAACGATAAACGAAATGATTTGGTTATCGGTAAGAGACGATGCAAAAATGCCGATAGAAATATAAATGGCCGCCAGAAAAAACAACCCGATAAATGCCCCCCAGGTTGCGCCTGTATCAATGCTTCCGACAGGATTTCCCAACAAATAAACCGATAAAAAATAAAGCAAAGTGGGCAACAGCGAAATAACCACAAGCACAAGTCCGGCAAGGAATTTTGCAAAAACAAGCTGCAAATCGGATACGGGCCGCACAAGCAAAGTTTCAATGGTACCTGTTCGTTTTTCGTCGGCAAAAAAGCGCATTGTGATTGCCGGAATCAGAAAAAGATAAAGCCAGGGCGCCAGCAGGAAAAGTCCGTCGAGCGTGGCATACCCGTTTTCGGGTATATTGTACTGACCCGGAAAAACCCACAAAAACAATCCTGTAACCAGCAAAAACACCAGAATTACAAGGTATCCGGTGAGTGAGCCTAAAAACGAACTGATTTCTTTTCTGAAAACGCTGTACATTGAAAATGAATGTTTATAGTTGAAAACTAAGAACGCAAATTTTAAGAAATAAGTTTTACCCCCATCATTTTTTCAATAATAAATCAACCATTTTTCGGGCGGCTTTTTCCGAAGTTCCCGGAGTACCCATTATTTCAGCTAATTTATTGTAATCTTCCAAAATTGTATTCCTGTATTCAAGATTGAACAGCAGGTTTCGCAGTTCCTGCCTTACATTTTTCACAGTCAGGTCGGTTTGAATAAATTCCCTGATAGCCTGCTTGTTGAGAATCAGGTTGGGTAATGAAGCCCATTCAACTTTCAGCACGAAGTTTTTCATAATCAGCTGGGTGAACCAGCCACCTTCCATCTTATAAAGCACAGTCTGCGGAACTTTAAAAAGCGCTGTTTCGAGTGTTGCCGTACCTGAGGTAACCAGTGCGGCGTAAGCACTTTCCAACAATTCATAAGTCTGGCCAAAAACAAGTTTTACCCCAGTCCCCTGAAGCGCTTTTTCGTACAGATGCTGGTCAACCGTATTTACTCCGGCCACTACAAACTGAAACTCAGGCAAGTCCTTCACCGCTTCAACCATCACCGGCAACATATTTCTGATTTCCTGTGTTCGACTGCCTGACAATAACGCCACTACAGGACGCTCATCCAGCTTGTTTTTTTTCCTGAAATCAGGTTTTCCTGGTTTATCGCTAAATGCGGCTACAGCATCCAGCAATGGGTTGCCAACATAATGCGGCTTTATTCCGTGATTTTGAAAATATGTTGTTTCGAATGGTAAAATGATAAAAAGCTCATCAACATAAGCTTTTATTTTCTTTACCCTGTATTCTTTCCACGCCCACACTTTTGGCGCGATATAATAAAAGACCCTGATGTTGTGCCTGTGTGCAAATTCGGCCATGCGCAGGTTAAAACCCGGGTAGTCGATTAAAATAAGTACATCGGGCTGATAACCAAGAATATCATTTTCGCAGGTATGCATGTTTTTTTTGATGGTACGTATGTTAATCGCCACATTCACAATGCCCATAAACGCCATTTCGCGGTAATGTTTTACCAAAACACCACCCTCGGCCTGCATTAAGTCGCCGCCAAAAAAACGAAATTCAGCCTCCTTATCTGCAATTTTTAATTGCTTCATCAGGTTCGAGCCGTGTAAATCGCCCGATGCTTCTCCTGCAACCAGATAATACTTCATTTTGTGAAAAGACTTTTAGACATTCAGAACTGAGAGATGAGACAAAAAATTTCATAAACAATTACTTTAAAATGCTCTCGAAATCATAACAAAAATGGCGTAAAGAATTGTTGCACCCAAAACGCCACGGGCAGCTTTTTCAAATTTCAGTTGAATAAAACCCATAAATACAGCGCTGTTCAGAAACACACAGAGACTGCCGAGTTTTATAAGCGCCTGTAATTTCCACAATCCTTTCATATAATCGAAAAAAGAGACATTGTTGTTACTGAACAGATAAACCACAAAAAAAACTGCCACCGGTAAAGCGAATCCCACAATGAATCCGATACCTGTATTGTCGAATCTATTTCGGCGGCGTGTCTGCATCAGAATTTCCAGTTTTGAATTTCGGCAAGGGTTTTATAACAGGTCATATCAACAGTAACCGGCACAACTGAAGTGTAGCCATTTTTCATGGCATAAACATCGGTCTCGGTCGATTCCTCTTCAAAATTCTGAAAGTAACCTGTGAGCCAATGATATTCACGTCCGTGCGGATCGGTTCGTTTTTCAAATTCTTCCATCCATTTTCCGTGTGCCTGCCGGCAAACTTTAATGCCTTTTGGTTTTCCCTGCGGAATATTCACATTTAAACAAGTAAAAGGCGGCAGCCCGTTTTCAAGCACACTTTGGAAAACCTTGGCCACAATAATTTTTGCCTTCGAAAAATCAGCATCGCTGCTGTAATCGTCGAGTGAAAAACCGATGGATGGCACACCATGTAAACTGCCTTCGATGGCAGCGCCCATGGTTCCACTGTAAATTACGCTGATAGACGAGTTTGTACCATGATTGATACCGGAAACCACATAATCGGGTTTACGATCGAGCAAACTGTTAAAACTGAGTTTTACCGCATCAACCGGTGTTCCATTGCATTTGTAGGTCGGAACGCCGTGAATCTGTTCCACCGGAGTCGCCCGCAATGGCTGATCAACCGTGATTGCACACGATTTTCCCGACATGGAAACTTCGGATGAAATCACCACAATATCACCAAAAAAGTGCATTACTTCAACCAGTTCGCGCAATCCTTTGGCGTGGATTCCATCGTCGTTTGTAACTAAAATTAAAGGTTTGTCTGACATATTTTTTTGAATAGGAAGCAAATATAAGGATAATTGTTTTGGCTGAAGATGATACCAAAGATTCGGAGCCTGATTTATAAAAACTGATGCCAAAGATTCACAGATTTTTTAATTTTGAACCGTATGAACACAGAAGAAATTAGAAAGAATAAAAGACCCGACTTGCTTGCGGCGCTTTGTCTGCTTACTTTTGCAGGCAGTGGTAGCGGGTTTATTGCTTATTTTCTGGCCGCGCTGTTTTTCGAAAAAGCGTCGGCTTTTATTATCGAATATTCGTCAACCCACACCACTGATGCGATTTCGCCTTTGTACTTTGTTTTGTTTATGGCTTTATCGGCAGTTTCGCTGGCAGGTGCCATCCGCATGTGGAAACTGCACCGCGATGGTTTTTTCTTTTACACACTGGCCCAACTGGGTATGATGATTTTACCTGTGTATTGGTTAGGCTGGAACTCCTTTACCGTTCCGGGCGCGATTTTTACAGTGGTTTTTGTGGCGGGGTATGCGGTGAACTGGAAGTGGATAAAATGATTGTTGAAGATTGGTTGAGTTTTAGTTTTTATTCAAATCAAGTATAGACAAAACTTCCCTTTTTAAAGGTTCAAGATCGGTTTCAACAGTGGCCCAAACAATCTCATCTTTAATTTGATAATACCCATGTACAAGAATATGCCTCATGGCTATCAAATCCTGCCACTCGATTGTTTTATGCTGATTTTTGAATTCTTTGGTTAAAAAATAAGCAGCTTCCCCAATAATTTCAAGATTCTTGATCACTGCAAATTTCAAAATCTTATCGTTACGGTAGGTTTCAAATGTCTTATCAGTAAGAAATTCAGCAATATTGTCGATAGCTTCAACAATATGAAGTAATCTGGTTTTATCTTTAATCTTTTCTCTCATAGATTAAAATTTTGTCCTTTTCAGCGCTTTCTACTGCAAACTGTTTTAACTGACCTGCCTCAACCAAATCAACTTTTTTACCGGTTAGTGTTTGTAAGTCATTCAAAATATGGGCATATTTAAACAATGTGAGTTTAATTCCGGGAATAAAATTTACAAGAATATCAAGGTCACTTTTTCTGTTTTCCTCTGAACGTGCGTATGAACCAAACAACCATGCTTTTTCAATGGGTTGACCTGAAAAATATCGTGCTATTTTATTTACCAAAACCTGATCCATAAGCTCTTTCACATTTTCGACAAATTTAAAGAATTCAATTCATTTACCAACCATGCTTTTGCCGATACCGATATGGTGTTATCAGCAGTTTCGCTGGCAGGTGCCATCCGCATGTGGAAACTCCACCGCGATGGCTTTTTCTTTTACACACTGGCCCAATTGGGTATGATGATTTTGCCTGTGTATTGGTTAGGCTGGAACTCCTTTACCGTTCCGGGCGCGATTTTTACAGTGGTTTTTGTGGCGGGGTATGCGGTGAATTGGAAGTGGATGAAATAAAAATGTGCCGGTAATGGTTGGCGGTATGAAAAATTGCTGATTGCGGGCGATTTCCTGTCCTCTCGCCTAAAGCGCGAGAGCAGAAAAATGCCCACCAAAAACCACTGCTGCCGCACTTGACGGGTAGCTGATGTTATGTGCCGTTCTTTTCTGTCAACTTATTCATCTTTGAATTTGGTTACTAGTTTCAATGAATTCAAATAGTTATTGTCAAAACTTATAAACCTGCACTCTTTCTCAGGCAATTTCAGTTTGTATCTCCACTTTGCTGTCGTTGTGAGTTCGTCAAACAAATATAACGAGTCAACTTGTCCTAAATATTTTACTACGTCCGACGCGTCACCTTTACGTGTATCAAGTTGGATAAGTCCATATTTATTATCAATAGAATTCAGTATTTCATCCAATGAAGACAAGGTAATTTTTGGGTCGTTTTTGTATGAGTATTCTTTTAGTTTGAGTATTTTAGTTGCCATTCTTTCTTTGTCGCCAAAATAATAGTCCACCTTTTCATTTTTAAAAATTGTAAACCCATTAGGAGAATAGTCTTCACAAGTTCTGATAAAAGTCCATTGGTCATTATAGTCCAATACAACACCCGATATGTCGTACTTACGTCCAACAAATTTAAAGGTAAAATATTTTCCAATTAATTTCTTTGTCATACTTAGAGTGTTAGTTAGAATGGCACATAACGGACGGAACTATATGCAGTTGCCGACTGCGGGCGGTTTTCCTGTCGAGCCGCATCGCCGTTGTTGCGGGCTACACGGCTTGTTGTCAGCACGGAAACGGCAATTGACATATAGTTTTTGTTATAGCTAGTGTTTAGTTATTTCAAATCTATTGATTCTTTCAATTTGTAATCTTTGTCCTTATCCAAATCTTGCTCTTTTTTAAGGTTGCCGTTTGAGTCATAAAATGTCCAAATACCAACTGGCTTATTTATTGAAAAGTTTCCTTTTTGCTCAACCTGTCCATTGTCGTGATAATAAATACATAAGCCGTCTTGTAAATCATTCTTATAAGATATTGAACTTTGTAAGACTCCCTTTTCATAATAGGTAAGAAAAACTCCTTCTTTTAGACCATTTAGGAAATTACCAACTTGTAAAGTGTCACCATTCTCAAAATAAGTAATGAACTTACCAGTCTGTTTATCTTTTTCCCAATTCCCACTTTGCTGTAAAGAACCACTTTCATAAAAAGTCTTACTCTGTCCATTTTTAAGTCCATTTAACCAATTAAATGATTCCTCTATTTTTCCATTCTCATAATATGTGAAGGACTCACCATTTAAATGTCCATTCTCCCAATTTGAAAGCTCATATCGAATTCCTTTGTTTGTGAAAAACTCAGCAGTACCGTTTTGTAAGTCATTTTTAAAGTGAATTTGTGATTTCAAAGAACCATCTTCATAATAAAAGTACCATATACCTTCTTGTTTGTCCTTTACCCACGTACCTTGTTCTTTTTTATTTCCATTTTCATAGTATGAAATTACTTCTCCATGTTTCTTACCATTCTTTAAGTGTCCTTCACTCTTTAATGTGCCACTAGGATAATTAGTTGTGATTTTTTGTCCACATGCGGACAAAAAAGTGGAAATCATTATTACACCTATTACTATTAAATATTTTCTCATATTCATGTTTTTGATTAAATTCTCATGTTACGTAGGTCCTTTAACATTAGCTATAACTATGTAATATCCCGAAGTTATTATACTTTTTTTACCCTTTCCAGTCGGGCCGGCACCGCAATAAAGACAATAACGATTATCCGAAATTTCGATTGGGAAATTTTTGATGACCGATGCTATTTTTGGCGGCAGGCAGTTCATGTCAGGTTATTTTTTCCAAAGCTAATAAAATGTTGTTAAACAAGATTTTGTAAAGAACTGAATTTTTGGGGGTAACCCCCGTTTCTTTTTTACACATTACCCGCCATGTTAAGAAAAAAACCTTTGAATGATGTCGCTGCCACGCAGCTTTACTCACTTTTTCTTAATTCATTAGCTACCATAATATCGCGACGCTGTCGCTTGTTTTTGAAGCAGCATCGCTGCGACATTATGGTAGAAATTTGGCCAGGAATAAAAACAAAGCCCCATCGGGGCGACACTTTGTTGAATACATTGACATTCCCGGATTGTACACGACCGAATATTTTTTGCCAGACACCCCCGCCGATGACGCAAATTTGTAATTTGTGTCTTGCCACGAAGGGCAACAATCCCGGCTAAACACTGAAAGTAACACAAGGTTCATCCTCAGTGCACTCCACACTTTTTTGGACTCTCTCCGGGTCTGCGCGTGCAGGGGTAATTTGGAGTTCAGAACTGGTAAATTTGAGTTCAGAACTCAAACGTTGCACCTTTTTACTCAAAATTCGGAGTTCGGAACTCAAACACCCGAGCTTTTAACCCGGAAATCGGAGTTCGGAACTGGTAATTTTGAGTTCAGAACTCAAACGTTGCACCTTTTTACTCAAAATTCGGAGTTCGGAACTCAAACACCGAAGCTTTTAACCCGGAAATCGGAGTTCGGAACTGGTAATTTTGAGTTCTGAACTCAAACGTTGCACCTTTTTACTCAAAATTCGGAGTTCGGAACTCAAACACCGGAGCTTTTAACCCGGAAATCGGAGTTCGGAACTGGTATTTTGGAGTTCAGAACTCAAAAATTGCACCTTTTAACTCAAAATTCGGTGTTCAGAACCCAAATGGTTGAATTCAAAACGCTGATGTTGCTCCTTTTTACTCCATAATTGAAGTTCAAAAGTCAAATTCCGGAGTTTGTGAATGACAATTCTGAGGTCGGAAACAGAAAATGCCTGTTTCAGGCAAAATCTTTTACTGTCGGAACCTATTTTTTAAAGAAACCCAACATGCAGGTTTAAGAATAAACTAAAACGAAATATCCAACGCTTTATCAATTAAAAACTGTTTGATTTCGTCATCAGGCGGAACCGGGACAAGATATTCAACCGGTTCAGAATAGTTAATATCTGCATGATATGACAATTGCTCCCTGAATAGCCGTTCATTAAATAAATCACCAAAACATTTTCTGGCCTCGGCAGCAATTTCATTAAAAGTAAAATGATCTCTGAGCAGAAAATACAAATCGACGTAGTCTTTCCATTTTGCCCTTCTTCCCAGGGCATAAGCTTTCATTGCGGCTAAAGTCAACAGGTCGGGAAGCGTTATAATATCTTTTATTTTATTCCTGTGCTCTATGATAAAGGGGAAATGGAAGAAAGTAACCTTTACTCCATTGATAATGAAGTGCATTTGATTAACATCTTCTGAAAGCCTGTTTTTTTTGAATGGAAATTTTGTCAAAAAACCATTTACATAACTCTTCTGAAATGGTTTCGCACAAAAAAGGTCAAAATCAATAGATTGACGATGTCCAATATGTAAGGCAATCGCCGTTCCCCCAACCAAAAAAAACTTACGGTTAAATGATTTAAGCCAGGGTAATAATTCTGATTGCGCCGATGACAGTATCTCAGTGTGCATATTTTGAAAAATAAAGCGTGAAAAAATTCATCGTAAGTTCCTGATAATTGCCTTTTCGCCTTTCACTTTTGTTTACTGAATCGAAAAACACCCTGGCGGTTTCTTTTACCCCCAGCACCCTGAACAAATCTTTTACAGCATCCATATCGCCATAATTCAGAATAAACTCGACCAAAACTTCGTTATCGATTTCTTCCTTTTTATCATCGGGAATGTACCAGAAAAGATGACTGTATTTTCGTATCAAAGCCTTTACTTCCGGGCTGTTCATGTTGAATTGTTTATAAGCAAATATAACAAAAAAAGGGAACTGTACTTCACTCCTGAAATACAGTTCCCTCGCTAAATTATTGAAACTCCTCGCAGCAAGCTGACGAGGAATCCGATTCCGTCAAGGACTTTTTTAGTATCTTGTTCGCTTACCCCCTCTCGCTTCAGGCGAGAGGGAATACGCTCACCGGAATTCAGCAGGTGAACGAAAAGTCACCAGCTGAATTGGTCAGATTCCCAGCAACAGCTTCCCGGCATCGTGGCCACCGGTAAACATCCGTTCCGGGTTTTCAAGCAACTCTTTTATTTTCACAAGAAACCCAACCGAATCTTTACCATCGATAATGCGGTGGTCGTACGAAAGCGCCACATACATCATCGGGCGGATTACCACCTGTCCGTTCACCGCCACCGGGCGATCAACAATGTTGTGCATCCCCAGAATGGCCGACTGTGGCGGATTGATAATCGGCGTTGACAACAGCGAGCCAAAAACCCCGCCGTTTGTAATGGTGAATGTTCCGCCGGTTAATTCCTCGACTGATATTTTTTTGCTTCTCGCTTTTTCAGCAAGTTCTTTTATTTCAATTTCGATTTGAGCAATTGTTTTGCTTTCGGCATTGCGCACAATGGGAACCATCAAACCTTTGGGTGTTGAAACAGCAATTCCCACATCCACAAACTGTGGCATCACAATTTCGTCGCCATCAATCTGTGCATTTACCATGGGGTGAAAATCCATGGCAGTAGCCACAGCTTTTGTGAAGAACGACATAAAACCGAGTTTCAGTCCGTGGGTTTCAGTAAATTTCTGCTGGTACTTCGAGCGCAAATCCATCACGTAACTCATGTCGATTTCGTTGAAAGTGGTGAGCATTGCTGTTTCGTTTTTAACAGCAACCAACCTCTCGCTGAGTTTACGCCGCAGGCTCGACATCTTTTCACGACCAGCATTGCGCGTGGCAATCTTTTGTGCCGCAACTGGTTTTGTCTCAGCTTTTGGCAATTGCAAAACTGCTTCCACCTCCTTTTTACCAATCCGCTTTAACCCGCTTAACAGTTCATCAACCGAAAGACCGTGTTCCTTCATCATTTCCCTGGCTACTTCGGTGATTTTCACTTTTGCACCCGCTCCAACCTCAACCTCTGCCTCAGCCTCAACCTTGGTCTCCGCCTCTGCCTTCACCTCCGTCTTTGACTCTGTCTTCTCCTCAGCTTTTGCCTCTGCCTTCACCCCCACCACACTTGTGTCGATAGTGCAAACCACCGCGCCGACGGCAACTTTTTCACCCTCCTGTGCTTTGATGGTAATTTTTCCACCTTCGCTGGCAATCACTGTCAGTGTGGCTTTGTCTGATTCCACTTCGGCAATTTCCTGGTTTTTTGTTACCACAGCGCCATCGGCTACCAGCCAATTTCCAATTTCAACTTCAGTTATCGATTCACCCGGACTGGGTACCTGAATTTCAATAATCATGCTTTTTCTTTTTTGAAATTTGATTTCTGCAATGCACTATTTCACCGCAACTTTTTCTTTGGCCTCAAATGCTGCCTCAAGAATTTCATTCAATCCCTGTTTGTGTTTCTCCATTAAACCAACAGCCGGGCTGGCGCTTTCTTTACGGGCGGCTAATTTAAAACCAAGATAACCTATTTTACGCTGAAGATATGGCCACGGACCCATATTTTCAGGTTCGTCCTGCGCCCACACAATGCTTTTTGTTTTCGGATATTTTTTCAAAATCTTGTTTATCTGCACCATTGGCAACGGATAAATCTGCTCAACCCTTACAATAGCAGTGTTTGTAATTCCATTTTCAACTTTATGTTTTTCGAGATCGTAATAAAGGCGACCCGATGTAAAAACAATACGTTCAACCAAATCAGGCAAAGCCAGTGCATCGTCGATAACTTCTTTAAAACCGCCTTTTTCAAACTCCTCAATTTTTGAGAACACCATCGGGTGGCGCAGCAAACTCTTTGGGGTAAAAACCACCAGTGGGATGCGTGTGTTCATTTTTACCTGTCGGCGCAACAGGTGAAACAAATTGGCAGGCGTTGTAGGTTGAACCACCTGCATGTTATTTCCGGCAACCAATTCGAGAAAACGCTCGATGCGGGCACTTGAATGCTCGGGGCCCTGCCCTTCGAAACCATGCGGCAGCAATAAAACAAGCCCGTTCATCATTCCCCATTTTTCGAAAGCCGACGAAATATACTGGTCAATCATCACCTGGGCCACGTTATGAAAATCGCCAAACTGCGCTTCCCAAAGCGTTAACCCGGCAGGTTGCGCCAGTGCGTAGCCATATTCAAAACCCAACACGGCATATTCTGAAAGCGGAGAGTTAAACACATGAAACGGTGCCTGTTTTTCGGACACATGTTTCAACGGAAAATATTTCTCATCGGTCCCTTCAACCACAAAAGCAGCGTGTCGGTGTGCAAAAGTTCCGCGTTCGCTGTCCTGACCACTCAACCGCACCGGGTGTCCTTCGGCCACAAGTGTTCCGTATGCCAGCAATTCGCCCATAGCCCAGTCAAGCCGGCCATCGTGCAACATCATCTGGCGGTCGGCCACAATGCGGTCAACTTTTTTAAAGAATGAAAGATCGGCAGGTAACTGGTTGATTTTTGATGCGATATCAAACAGTTTTTCCGGCTCGACGGCAGTTTTTACATCGGGGTTAAACTCATCCCTGGGAGGCATTTCAAATGATTTGTATTCATTTACAAGAAAATGCCTGATTTTTACTTTATCAATTTTTTCCGAATCATTGTATTTCCCTTCAAGGAATTGGTCGAAATCCTTTATTTCTTTTTTAGATTCATCAGCCGACATTACGCCAAGTGTACTCAGTTTTTCGGCATAAATGTCGCGCGGGTTCGGATGTTTTTCGATGATTTTGTAAAGCAATGGCTGGGTAAACCGGGGTTCATCGCCTTCGTTATGCCCATAACGGCGGTAACACAAAATATCGATAAACACATCTGAATGAAATTTCTGCCGGAATTCCATGGCCAGTTTTACCGTGTAAATCAGCGCTTCCACATCGTCGCCATTTACATGAAAAACGGGTGCCCTGGTCACCTTGGCCACATCGGTGCAATACGTACTTGAGCGTGCTTCGAGGTAATTGGTGGTAAAACCAACCTGGTTGTTGATGACAAGGTGAATGGTTCCGCCGGTTTTATACCCATCAAGCTGCGACATCTGGATAGTTTCGTACACCACTCCCTGCGTGGCAATTGCCGCATCGCCGTGAATTACAATGGCAGCAGCTTTTTCAAAATTCTTATTGTAAACTTTATCAATCTGCGACCTTACAATTCCTTGCACAATGGGGGCCACGGTTTCGAGATGCGAAGGATTGGGAACAAGTTTGAGTTTCACTTTTTGCCCCAAATCGGTGGTTACCTCATTTTCGTAACCGAGGTGGTATTTTACATCGCCCTGCGAAATCTCATCGGTATATTCTTTTCCGGTATATTCCTTAAAAATATTCTCATAAGGTTTTTCAAGAATGTTGGCTAAAACGTTTAACCGGCCACGGTGTGCCATCCCGATTACGAATTCTTCAATACCCAATTCGGCCCCTTTTTCAATTACCGCATCCAGCGATGGAATTATTGTTTCGGCTCCCTCAAGTGAAAATCTTTTCTGCCCTACAAATTTTTTGTGGATGAAATTCTCGAAGCCCACAGCCAGCTTGAGGTGATAAAAGAAATGCCTCCGTTTTTCGGCTGAATATTCTTCTGCATTGCGGGTGGTTTCCATCTTCTTTTTCAACCAGGTTACAAGNNTGGCTGGTCCGATTCCGATTTCGTTCCCTGCCTGAAAAACTGTTTCCAGGTCATTTTGTTTTAGCCCGAAATTTTCGATGGCTAATGTTGGTTCATATTTCCGGCGGGTGCGCACAGGGTTGGTTTTTGTAAAAAGATGACCGCGCTGCCGGTAACCGTGAATCAGGT
>DPCJ01000073.1 GCA_003516705.1 Prolixibacteraceae bacterium
CTCAGTCTGACCGTCACCCTGAGACCTCGATTAAATGAATTTAATTTTTTAATAAAATGACAGTAAAAAAGCGGCAAATAAATATGTTTAATAACTTTCATTAATCTATTGTATATTAGCTTATTAATTGACTCTGTCATTAGCAGCGAAGTCGAAGGGTGTTTAAAATGTCTTTTCATTGATTTTATTCTTAACTAAACGACATTGTATCATAAATTCAGAAATTCTTTTCATCAAATTTTAACTCTTGTATCACTGCTCTCTGAAATGAATGGTTACAATTTAATTTCATCAAAAACTAAACGCAATCGTTTTATTCTTTTATTTTTGTGTTTTAGGACTTTTATTTCTTTAACTCACTGATTATTAAATCTAACTTTATCCAATATGCAAATTCATAATTTTGGAACTAAACTTAACAGTGCTAAATACCATAACATAGTATCTGTAGACTTTTTATCCAAGAAAACGATATTAGATGCAGAATTAATATTCTTTGATATTGAGCATGTGCATAATTCATTGTTATCTAAAATAAAAGAAAACTATTTATCAAAACAATCTCAGATTACAGAACAACAACGAAATCA
The DNA here is from genome assembly GCA_003516705.1 of Prolixibacteraceae bacterium. Lineage (GTDB taxonomy): Bacteria > Bacteroidota > Bacteroidia > Bacteroidales > Prolixibacteraceae > Draconibacterium. Next base: position 591 of record DPCJ01000073.1, read on the forward strand.
TGATGCAAAATTTAAGCATGAAATTTTTGAAAAGATAATTGACCGTAAAAAACAATTTAATGAGTTTTTTGAAATCGGAAGAATACTAATAATCACGAATCCAAAATTTTTGAGAATTGATTTTGATTTTCAAGATAAACCATATGAAATCGATTTGATAAATTGTTTTGACATAACAAAACCAAGTATCGTTGAATGTACAGGAAATAATATTGAAATTATAAGTAATCAAAGTATTGAGTCCAAGTTCGAAATTTTCTTAAGTAGATTAGAATATAACTTTTATCTAAAAGAACCAAAGGGAATACCACTTATGTACATTAAGGATACAAATTATCTTTTATCAGAATATTACAAAATTAAAAATGGCTTATTAATTATTCTTCCCAGTTTTACTGGGATAAGAATTGAAGAAGATTATTTAATTGATGCGGTAACTGAGCTCAAACCAATTTTGTTAGAGTATTCAAATGTTGACAAACAAGAAATTCCGAACTGGGTCAAAAGTTATTTTTTACAGGGAGAAAAAGAAGAATTTGAAAAACTCGAAAATTTAAAGAAACAAGAAATCGAATTAAGAAAAGCAATTGACGAATCGAATAGCATGATATCCAATTTTAACTTCTACAAAGCATTATTCAGTTCTGATGGTAACACATTAGAAAGTGTAGTTAAGAAAGTTTTATCTGATTTTGGATTCGAAATTATTCAACAAGATAATAAACGAGATGATTTGATTTTAAAGGATGGAGAGAATGTAGCTGTAATTGAGATAAAAGGATTATCAAAAAGTGCTGGAGAGAAAAATGCAGCCCAGTTGGAAAAATGGGTTTCCAATTATATTACTGAAAATGAAGTAAAACCCAAAGGAATACTGATAGTGAATACATATAAAAACCTCCCTATAGAGGATAGAAAAGAGCAAGACTTTCCAACCCAAATGTTACCTTACACAAAAAGCAGAGAACATTGTTTAATAACAGGCATACAACTTTTATGCATATATACAGATTTTAGAAATGGAAATTTGAATAAGGAGAAAATCTCGAAATTTTTATTCAACACTGTTGGTGAGTTGAAATATACTAACGATTTAAGTTTGTTTGTAATGAAATAAGAAAAATTGTAAAAGGAGAGTTTTCCATATAAATCCCCTGCATTAATCCTATTTTCAAATACCTTTGATTTTTGGTTTTTTGCAAACTACCCCTCAATTACAAATCCCCTCTGTCAATCAAATAAATAAACGAAGCCATAGCGGCACTACCCAACTGGAATTCGCGGAGGTGGACTTGTTCAAAAGTATCGTAACCCGAATGGTGCACATCAAAATACCGCTGCATTTCGGGAATGAACGACGAAAGCGGTGTGCCGAATTTTGCCAGCGGACCAATGTCAACGCCACCGCCGCCTTTTACAAAATCATCTATTCCGTAAGATTCGAAATATTTTTGAAGCGCCAGCATTTTTTCGAGCCTGCCGTCGGGTGCCGAAATACCAAAACCTTTGGGCATGTATGCGCCACGGTCGGCTTCGAGGGCAAAATAATGTTTTTCGTTTTTCAGTTCAGCCTGGCGGGCATATTCCTTGCCGCCGGTTTGCGCCACTTCCTCATCCATAAAAGCCACTGCGCGGATGGTTCTTTTGGGCTGGATTCCCAGCTCTCGGAAAATCCGTAAAACCTCGATGCTTTGCATGGTTCCGGCGCCATCGTCGTGTGCACCCTCGCCGGTTTCCCAGGCGTCGAGGTGACCGCCAATCGTAATAATCTGGTCGGAAAATTCTGAACCTTTGATTTCGCCAATTACATTGTACGAAACTGAATCGGGCAACTGGTAACTGGTAGTTCGAAACGAAAATTGTATTTCAGAATTACTTTTCAATGTTTTGCTTAACAAATCGGCGCCTTTTGTACTGATGGCCACGGCGGGAATTTTCGGAATTGTATCGTTGTAACGCATCACACCAGTGTGTGGAAAATTATCGGAAGCTGTTGTTAGCGACCGCACCACAACACCCACTGCACCAAACCTTGCCGCCTGCGCTGCACCCTGACTGCGTTGGTCACCGGCACCACCGTATGCAGCAAATGTGTTTATCAAAGTCGGGTCCATCGGGCGGTTGAAAAAAACAATTTTGCCTGCAATATTTTTTGTACCCAACGTTTCCAGTTCTTTAAAACTGTGAACTTCAACCACCGGCGCAATCAAACCCTTTTCACCTGTGCCTATTGACATTCCAAGCGCAGAAACCGGAACTTCAGTTTTATCGTTTTGGCCAGCAATAATAAAAGCTTTTTCGGCTTCTCCACGTACCCAACGCGGAACTTGCACGGGCTGCTTTTCAACCCTGTCGAGTTGCATTTGCTGCATCAGTTCAGCCGTAAAATCAACAGCTTTGTTGGCTTCGGGTGTGCCTGTAATTCTGCCTTTGTGGTTTTTACAAAGCAACCGCAAATTATGGTATGCCGTGGTATCGGTCAGCGCCTCATCAAAAATTGCTTTTACAGTTTTTTCCTCCTGCGAAAAAGCGGTTGCTGTTACTATCAGAAAACCAGCTGTTAACAGAGATTTTAATTTCATCGATATCAGGTTAAAAAACCCGAAAATACAAACATCGTACACTAAATCGCTTTATGACGGAAAATAAATGCACAGAATTAATTTTTCGAACCAATTCGAACATTTTTTGAGTTAATAAGTTAAATAACCCTGTAAAGCTTCAGTTTTAAACCTGAACCGAAACAATTTATTTAAACTCAATTAATTTTGCACAACGAATTTACTTTAAACAAAAAATATGAGTTACAACCTTTTAAAAGGAAAGAAAGGCATCATTTTCGGGGCATTAAATGAAGATTCAATTGCCTGGAAAGTTGCCGAAAAGGCTTACGAAGAAGGCGCACAGGTGATATTAACCAATGTTCCGGTGGCACTGCGCATGGGCGAAACCCAGAAACTTGCCGAAAAACTGAACACAGTGGTAATTGGCGCCGACGCCACCAATGTTGACGACCTGAATAATCTGTTAAGCCAGTCGATGGAGATTTTCGGCGGAAAAATCGATTTTATTCTTCACTCGATAGGTATGTCGCCCAACGTGAGAAAAGGGCGCCATTACAGCGACCTCGATTATAATTTTCTTGAAAAAACGCTTGATATTTCGGCTGTGTCGTTTCACAAGGTTTTGCAAACCGCCCGGAAACTTGATGCCATCAACGAGTGGGGCTCGGTGGTTGCGCTTTCATACGTGGCGGCGCAGCGTACTTTTTATGGGTACAACGATATGGCCGACGCCAAATCGCTGCTCGAATCGATTGCCCGCAGTTTTGGTTATATCTACGGACGTGAGCGCCATGTGCGGGTGAATACCATTTCGCAGTCGCCAACAGTTACCACTGCCGGCAGCGGGGTAAAAGGATTTGACAGATTGCTCGACTTTGCCGAGCGGATGTCGCCACTGGGCAATGCCACTGGCGATGAGTGTGCGGATTATTGCATCACACTTTTCTCTGACCTCACCAAAAAGGTGACGATGCAAAACCTTTTCCACGACGGCGGATTTTCGAATATGGGTATGAGTTTGAGCGCATTACAACAATACGAAAAAGGGCTGCACAAAAACTGTCATTGCGACGATCCGGAAGACGGGCATAAATACGATTAAAAGAAAACCCCTCACTGCCTCCCCGAGAGGAGGAGATAAAACAAAACGTTGAGTATAAAATAAGTGAAAACCGTTCTGAAAAATCAGGGCGGTTTTTTGTTATAAAACAGGTGACCAATCGTCTTTAAATTCAGTTAACACGATTTCAAAATTTTTAAAATTTATTTGCTTTTCGATTTATTAATTTTGCTGAAAAAATAGAAACCATGAAACCATATTTTATCATAACATTGATGCTTTCAACCGCATTTCTGAATGTAACCGCTCAGGTTAATAAACCTGAGGAAAAATCCATCGTCAACAAGGAGTTTGACGAAGATGGAAATCTCATAAAATATGACTCTACTTTTGTGTGGAGCTGGAATGGCGACAGCGCTTTTCAGTTTGATTTTCCAATAAACGGTTTTTTTGCCGGCAAAGATTTTCCGGGATTTGATGAGTTTATGATGGATTCGGTATTCTCCCACCACTTCAACAAACAATTTTTCAATTTCGAACCTTTTGAAAATGATGATTTTTTCGAACAGTTCGGACAGCAATTCCCCGATTCAGCTTTTTCACAGCATTTTAAATTTTTTGGCGACTCGGCTTTTGTTTTTCCCTTTGGTTCAGACAACAGCTTTGAAAATTTCTTCCAGGGAGATTTTGAAGCAATGCATAAAGAAATGATACGCCACTTTGGTAACATGCCAATGGGAACTCCACGTTTTGAATCGGAAGAACAGGAAAAAGCATGGCAGGAACTGATGCAAAAACAACAAAAAGAGAAAGAGGAATTACTGAAAAAGTGGAAGGAAAACTAACTGTTTAATAATCTTTGTTCTGTTCCATGTTTTTGTTGGCATTTAACTCAACTCTCGGAATCGGGAAGGCCACGTTGTAGCTTCCGTATTTTGGCCCTCCGTGGGTTTGTTTTATCGGGTCAACAAGCGGAATGTCGCTGCCTGTGCGCACCAAATCATCGAACCTGAACCCTTCGAAACAAAGTTCTCTGCGACGCTCTTTCAAAATATTTTCTTTTGTGATCTCAGTATATGGCGCTGCACCTCTTTTTGCCGGAACCTGGTTCAAAATATCGATGGCATCAGTTTCTCCCAACTCAAATTTGGCTTCTGCAAGTATTAAAATCTGTTCCTCAATTCTGAAAAGTGCAACGTTATCAGAAAAATCTGCTGAGGGGTATTTCCCCAGGTTTCTCAGTCTTTTCTTCCCTGCAACAGTTTCGTAACCAATCATGGCTCCCGATTTTCTGACATCCTCATCATCAAAAATTGTCAGCAGGTTATCAAGTACTTCAATATCGCCATATTGCGCACCACGGTAAATCATCTGCAACCCGTTCACTCCCAGATTATCGCTTGCACTAAAAGCAAGTTCGAAAATTGAGTTGGTATTGTTTTTTGTTTTCCATGAACCAACAAAGTTTGGTGAGTCAACCACCGAAAACTTACCTGAACCAATCACCGCAAGCGCTGCTGATTTTGCTTTTTCCCATTCTTTAAAGTAAAGTGCAACGCGTGCTTTTAAAGCATACCCTGCAAAAGTTGAAATCTGTTGTTTTGTCTTCGGGTTGTTGGCTTCTGTCATTAAAGCCAGTCCTGTTTCAATATCTTCAAAAATAGCCATTCGGTTTTCATCGACACTGTTTCGTGCGGGAGCAGTTTGCCCGCTTACATACGCTTTTATGTAGGGAATTCCGAGATTTCCGCCAGTGTGTTGCTGACCGAAAAGTTTCAGAAGGTCGAAATGTGCCAAGGCCCGGGCAATGTACGCTTGTCCGATAACTTGTCTGATTTTTTGCTGATCGCCTTCAATTTTTAAAGGGTCCTGCCCGATAATAATATTACACGAGGCAATTACAGCATACATTGCATCCCACGGTCCGTTGGAGGCGTCGGGACTGACTTTCATTGCAGCCTCACTCATAAACCTGCCCGACCTTCCGTTTGCAAAACAATTGTCAGCCCGTACTTCGCCATAAATTATCAGGTTTCGGCCATAATAAGTTGTAACAGTCATCCTGTCGTAAATACCATTGGCAATTCCCTGTAAATCTTCAAGGTTGCGGATATTTGTAGCAATGTCTTTTTCGTTCGAAACCACAGGATCGAGATCATTTAACGAACACGATGTCAGAACGGTTAATGCAGTTATTATAATCCAGATTTTAGTTCTCATTTTAAAAATTCAGGTTAATTCCAAAAACAATCGATTTTACCGGAGGAGTTGTAAACCTTGTCATACCATCGGCGCCGGTTTCAGGATCGTACTCAAGATTTTTCTCTTTTGCATAAGTCAGCAGGTTGGTACCACGCAGATAGATATCAATATTTTCGAACCCGATTTGTTTAATCACTTTTTCGGGTACCCGATAACCCAGAACAAGATCCTTCATTCTGATGTAATCACCATCAAGCAAAAAGCGTGTTGATTCTTTAGAATCGTCACTGGCTCCGTAAACCACTTTCGGAATGTCGGTAACATCTCCCGGATTTTGCCAGCGATCCATCAGTTTTTCAGTTCCATTATAAAATACAAAAGTATAGTAACCTGAGTGGTGAGTAAGAATTGAAAGGTCTTCATAAATTTTATGTCCTCCTGCATAATAAAAATTCACATCGATATAGAAATTTCTGTACCCAGTGTGAGTTGTAAGTGCGGCAGTAACTTTCGGCATGGCACTTTCTCCCTGCCACTCTTTTTTCGCGGCGTTATAACTTTCAGTCACTTCTCCATCAATACCATTCACAAACCATTGTGGTTTGCCATTTTCAGGATTTACTCCAGCCCACTTCCGCATATACCAGCCATAAAGCGGATGACTGGTTGCCACTTTTCGCGTGGCATTTTCAATATTGATTTCGTTGCCGGCAGCATCTTTGGCAAGTTCTTTCACCTCATTTTCAACGGTGGCAAAATTTACCCCGGCAGAAAAGCTGAAATTGTCTACATTGATTATTTCTCCTGTAACTTCACCCTCAAAACCCCGGTTAACAAGACTTCCGACATTCATCAGCATAGCCTCATGTCCGGTAGTGTGCGACAAGGGCACCATCTGCAACAAATCGAAAGTATAACGATGGTACCATGAGCCAAATCCTTTCAGCCGTCCATCAAAAAATGAATAATCAAAACCCGCATCAAAATTGCGGTTCTTTTCCCAGGTCAATTCAGGATTACCGATTTGCTTCGGGTAAACCGCGCCTTCTCCTGCGTAACTTCTATCATACGAGAGCAAAGCCTGGTATTGATTTACACCGATGGCCGAATTGCCTGACAAACCATAAGAAACCCGCAAACGCAACACATTAAGATTACGAATTCCTGCCATAAATTTTTCTTCACTCACGTTCCATGCTGTACCACCCGACCAGAAATTACCATGCCGCATTCCGGGCGCAAACAACGACGAACCTTCGTTACGAAAAGTCAAATCGACAATATATTTATCTTTGAAATTATAATTCACCATACCGAGATACGACAGGTTTTTCCAGTTGGAATAAGCTGCATTGGCATCGAGGTTAGAACTGGCCGATGACAAATAATAAAGTCCGTTGGCCGGAAATTTTTCACCACTTCCTGATAAACTGTTATTTCTGTTTTCCTGGTATTCGACCAGAATTTTAAAAGCCAGATTATTTTCTCCTGTTAGAAACAGATAATCAAGGGAGTTCTGGCTGACCCAGTTGTAATTTCTGATTACTGATTGGATAGCTGAACCACCTTTGGGTTTGCCGTCGCCATGCACCCTGTTCTGGTAGGCATGAAAAGCTGCAATATTATAATCGCCTGAATACAAGGTTTTAAATGAAAGTTGATTAGTGATTTTCCATTCAAGCGACGAGCTTAAAAGTCCCCGTGTCAAATCATTTTCATATAAATCATTCTCCATCAGGTACAACGCATTATAAAACGACGAAGTGGTGGCTGTATTGATTGTTTTTCCATCGGCTAAGTAGGCCTGCTCCCACGGGCTCATCAGGTAACGTGTTGAAACCGGATTACCGTAATATGCAGATTGTTCAAGAATCGCATCCTGCCTGGTGTTCGAAACCATAATATTGGCTGAAAAGAGTATTTCGGGAGTAAAATTTCGCTGGTAACCAAGCCTGCCCGAAATGCGGCTGAAATCGTTCTCGATTACAGTCGATTCAGTATTGTTATATCCAAGTGATGCATAATACCGCGAATCGCCGTCGCTCCCGCTTGCAGAAATTGAATAATTCTGCACCATTGCATTTTTGTTGGTTAAAAGGTCCTTCCAGTTACTTTCATTCCGGTTGTAAGTTTCAACCCACGTTTTTAACGTAGTGGTCAGATTGTTTTTAATAAGAAAATCATAAGCCTCATCCAGCGGAACATCAAAAGTATTATGAACAGCTTCAAGCATAAGCTCCTCACGCTGAATACCATTCAGCACTTTTAATCCATCTGTTGTATTATTCTGAAATCCGACAGAACTGTTTACACTGAACTGTGTTTTTCCATAGCTGCCATTTTTGGTGGTAATCACAATCACACCGTTCGACCCGCGGGCACCGAAAGCAGAAGTTGCAGATGCATCTTTTAAAACAGTTACTGATTGTATATCCTGAATACTTAACGAAGCCAGTAAACCAAGTGTACTTCGTTGCGGTTCGCCTGTAAAATCTGTATTAATTACAGGTACACCGTCAATCACAAATAACGGTTGATTAGAAGCCAGAATCGAACCTACTCCCCTGATTCTTATATCCTGCATGGTTCCTGGTGTTCCTGAAGGGGAAGAAACCACAAGGCCGGGAATTTTCCCTTGCAATGCCTGATCAAAAGAAGTAACCGGAGTTTCAGATATCAATTCACTATTCACCTGATAAACCGAACCTGTAATGGTTTTTTTCACGCGCGACTGGTACCCAATAGCAATCACCTCATCAATCCCAATCCTGTCGGGTTCAAGTATCACCTCCAGATAATCCTTATCTGCAACCACTTCCTTTGTTTTCATCCCAACATAAGAAAAAACAAGCATCGGGTTCGCCTGTTCAGGTTTAATCAGAAATTCTCCGTTTGTTCCTGTAACAGTTCCTGCCTGCGTTCCTTTTATTAAAACAGTCACACCGGCAATCCCTGTTTTTCCTGAAACATCAGATACTTTTCCTGAAATGGTTATGTTTTGTGAAAACGAAAAATTAAAAATGGGGATCCAAAAACAAAGCAGAAATATTCTGCGTAAATTGATTTTTGGCATAATTAGTAAGCGTCTTTTTTAAAAATTCGCGGCTAAAATAATAGTTTTTTTATCTTTAGAAACTTTGAAAATGAATATCAAACAGATTATCATGAAACCACTATTTTTGTTATTCTGCTTTTCGGTTTTTGTACTGAACATTTGTTCTGCCCAGCAAAAAATCAACATTGTTGTAATAGGCGCTCACCCAGACGATTGTGATATTGATGCTGGCGGAACCGCCATTTTGTGGGCAAAAGCGGGCCACAACGTAATGTTTGTTTCAGTTACCAACGGCGATGCCGGCCACCATGAAAAAGGCGGCGGGGCATTGGCAAAAATCCGCCTGGCAGAAGCACAGGAAGCCGGCAAACGTTTCGGAGTGAAATACGTGGTTTTGGACAACCATGATGGTGAATTGATGCCCACGCTCGAAAACAGGCTAAAAATTATCAGGCTCATAAGACAGTGGAATGCCAATGTAGTGATTGGCCCGCGCCCCAACGATTATCACCCCGACCACCGGAATACAGCCATTCTTGTTCAGGATGCAGCTTACATGGTCATCGTTCCGAACGTGGCACCCGACACGCCACCACTGAAAAAGAACCCGGTTTTTCTTTTTACACAGGATGGGTTTCAGAAACCTTATCCATTTCAAGCCGATATTGCTGTTGACATCTCTTCGGTGGCCGACCAGAAAATTTATGCAATGGCGGCACACCAATCACAGTTTTTTGAGTGGTTGCCCTGGACAAACGGCACGTTGGAACAAGTTCCAAAAACAGAAAAGGAAAGGCTTGAATGGCTTGCCAAATGGAGAAATTCCGGAATTAACCCGGCAGTGAAAAACACACTTGTGAAATGGTATGGAGCCGAAAAAGCCGGAAAGGTAAAATCTGCCGAAGCTTTTGAAATCTGCGAATTCGGAAGAAGGCCTTCGGACGAAGAAATCAGAATACTTTTCCCGATGATTAATAACTGATCAAATTCAAATTAATCAGTATAAAAAGAGACTGCCCTAATGGACAGCATCTTCAACAATGCATCTGTTTTTTCTATTAGACACATACTAAAATTAAGACTTCAAAACGCTATAATTCCTTCAGAATGATTGCAGTTCCCCCACCCGGAGCAAGGTAAAGGTCGATAACCGATGTCGCATCAACCTCCGATTCTTCAATCACAACCGGATAAGGATTTGTTTTCCAATGGGCATCGGACGCATCTTTAAAGATTTTTGCCCTGTATTTTTTCCCAGCAGTAAGAAAATCAAGTTTCAGCGTCAGATTGCGCTGGTTTTCGTCGGTAATTGCGCCAACAAACCAATTGCCCGAATACTTGTCTTTTCTTGCTGTTACTACATAATCGCCGATTTTACCATCCGGAACAATTGTTTTTTGCCAATCTACCGGCACAAGATTTATGAATTCAAAAGCAGGGTTATTCATATAATTTTTAGGCAAATCTGAAGCCATTTGCAGCGGACTGTAAATAACCACATAAAGCGCCAGTTGTTTGGCAATAGTTGTTTGCACCCGGGTTTGCGGATGAACTGGATTTGTGAAATTGAACGTACCGAAAGTAAAATCCACTGGACCGGCCAAACCACGGGTAAATGGCACAACACAAGTATGTTCGGGCGGGTTCCCGCCATCCTGCGACCAAGCATCGTATTCCTGGCCGCGAACTCCCTCCTGTGTCATTAAATTCGGATAAGTACGATGCAAACCGGTTGGCATTACCGGCTCATGATTATCAATCATCATCTGGTATTTTGCCGCAGTTTCAATCACTTTCAGGTAGTGACGAACTCCGTACTGGCTGCTGTGACGCTCTTTTTTATCGAGCAGCGCATTCACATAACCTGTTTTTACCGAATGAATTCCGTGTGCCTGCAAAAAGGAAAAAGCCGAATCAAGCTGGTTTTCATAATTTATTGTTGAACCGCCGGTTTCGTTGTGACCAATGATTTCAACCCCCTTTTCAGCGGCATATTTTACAATTGCTCCGATATCAAAATCGGGGTACGGTTTTGTAAAACTAAACTTGTCGCCGTTGGCAACCCAATCACCATCCCAGCCATAATTCCAGCCTTCAACAAGAACTCCGGGAATTTGATTGGCCGCTGCAAAATCGATGTATTCTTTCATATTTTTTGTGGTGGCACCATGTTTCGGCCCCTGTGCCCATGTGTATTTTTTCATGTGCATTCCCCACCAGATTCCAATGTATTTTGAAGGTCGAATCCACGAAGTATCCTCTATTTTCGATGGTTCATTCAGGTTGAGCATCACACGGGCGTTCACCAGTTGATTCAGATTGTCGGCCAAAATGATGGTTCGCCACGGCGTGACAAAAGGCGGTTTTGCATACACTTTCACTCCGGTTGACCAGGGAGTGAGGTCGGCTTTCAGTGTAGTTCCCGAAACAGGGTACAAATTCATTTTGGCATAATCAACAAGTTTTGCTTCGTGCAAAAGAATATACCCGCCACCGGCAGTTTCAATGGTTACCGGTGTGGTTACTGTATCCTGTGTACTGACTGGCCGTTTTTTCCAGATTAATTCGTAATACTCGCCTTTGTAAGCCGGTATTGTCCAGACCGAATCATCGGCAACCATAGCGAATTCAGTCAATTCGTCGGCAATTTCAAACTCTTTCAGATTTTTTTGCTCCGGAAATTCATAGCAAAACCCAATTCCTTCGTCAAATGCTCGGAATACAATGTTTAGTAAACGTTGTTTGCCAGCTTTCTCCTGCAAACTGATTTTCAACTCATTGTAATGATTGCGTACTTCAATTTCTTCGCCCCAGGGTTGCTGCCAGGTTTCATTCAACGAATCGATAGCAACGTCAACAACCTGAAAACCTGAACAAAGAGAATCTTCAGCACTCAATTTAAAACCAAGTTTCGAAGCAGAAACAATATCCTTTCCATTTTTTTGAACAGCATAAAATGGCTTGTCATCCAACAAGTTAAAAGTTACCGTAATTTTCCCGTCAGGCGAAGTTATTTGCGCTGTTTTGTCGGAACTACAGGCTACAAAAAAGCTCAGGACAATCAATAGAATATTGAATCTCAGAAATAATTTTCTCATAGTAATATGTCAGTCGTGTTTATCTTACACCGGGATAACCGTCCGATTGTTGAATATTTTCGTTTCGTTCGAGTTCTAATTGCGGAATTGGCTGAACATACGACTCATCGCCTTTCCAAGTAATATTTCCGTGGCGTGTTTCCTTGAAGAATTCAGCTTCAGCGGCTCCGATTTTCCAGCGGCGCACATCCCACCACCACTGTCCTTCGGCAAAAAGTTCGGCCCAGCGTTCGTATTTCAGCACGTCGTTGGCTAAATGGTCTGATGCATCGACAGTTTTTGTGCGGTCGGTAAGACTTTTATAGTCGAACGGGCAAGGAGAATCGGGCGAAAATCCGTAAGCACGGCGGTGCACTTTGTTGATATATTCCAACGCCACATCCGGTCTTTCGTCTTTTATCAGTTCGGCATACAGCAAATAAATATCTGCTAAACGGACAACCGGATAATTGGCATCGCTACTCTGGTTTTTGCCATACGGTGCCGGCCCCATCTCAACCCCGCGAATGTTGGTAAATTTGCGGTGCTGCCAGGTGAGCAAATCGGGGCGGTTGTTCACCTCGCTTGACCTGTCGTAATAAGTGATTTTCCCTTTTTCATTGATGTATTCATCAACATAAGGCTGCCCGGCCACCAGTTTTAACCGCGGGTCAACAAGGTCAGGGTTGTTTTTCAATGAAAGGCTTTTCATTTTGTAATCCGTATCTTCTGTTCTGTAAGGATAATTATCCACAGATCGTGGCTGAGCCGAAACAAAAGCCTTGTTAAACGTTCTCCGGGGCACTGTGTCGCCGCCAATTCCGCTGAAACCAAAACGACGGATGTTGGCATCGTGGATAAAATTATTTCCCCACTCGCTGCTTTTTTTCGAAGTAATAATGTCGTTTTCCTTTGTCAATGGGTCAACAGCCCCTTCAACATTTGGTCTGAAACGGATTTCGAGGTCAAGGTACCAAGGTGCCATTACCATTGGCATGCCGCTGCCTGTGGTATATCCCGCCCATGGGCCATTTTGGTTCCAGTTGGTGGTCATACTCAGTTCGTAAAGCGACTCAGAATTGAATTCGTTGGCATCGTTTCCAAAAAACATATCACTGTAAACTTCGGGTGTTGCCAGTTTTTTCCCACTACTGTTGATGATGTTTTCCATCAGCGTTTTGGCTTTCACTTTATTTTCAGGAAAAATGTACAGCGACTGCATGTAAACTTTTGCCAGCAAGCCTTTTGCAGCCCACTCCGAAGCGCGGTACTTATCGTTGTGTCCCGTCAGCAAAGGAATTGTAGCTTCAAGGTCTTTTATCACAAAAGCCCAGGTATCTGTTACAGTGGCTCTGGAGCGTTTCATATTTTCGAGGTCGGTTGCCACCTTGTCGAAAATCGGAAATCCCCAGCCGTCGGGTTTAATTTCGAAAAATATTTGTCCGTGCCAGTAGGCCAGCGCACGGTTAAACAAAGCCTGGCCAAGCATATAATCGAGTTGAGCCTGTTCGTTGGCTGACGAATATTCCGCCCTGTAATTTACAATAGCCTCAATTGCTGTGGTTGACAGGTTGGCCCATTTGCAGATGTCAACGTACATCTGGGTCGTGTAGCGGCTGTTTACATCGGTGTAGTTATCCATGCTGGTGCCGCGTTCGTCGTATGAACCATAGGTATTTGTGGTATGGTCGTATAAATAAATGCCCAGTGGAAACCAGTAAAACGAATACATTCCAATACCGTATGGACCGGCGTAAGATGAAGTCAGCACCAGGTCAACCTGTTCGATTGTAGCCGGAAAATTATCGGGCGACAGGGTTTGCTTGTTTGTGATGTCGAAGAAATCGGAACAACCTGTCATGAACAGGATTAAGAAACCGATAATTGTATTTTTTATATAGTTCTTCATATTGCTTTGATTGTTTGCATTTACTTCTGCCTAAAAAGTTAAATCGACTCCGAATGAAATGAGCCGCGAGGGTAAATAGCGGTTCTGATGGTCAACACCGCGCATCAGCACGCCGCCGCCAATTTCGGGGTCAATTCCTGAATAACGGGTGAGCGTAAAAACATTCTGAATGCTTGTGTACAACCTTGCGTTTTTTATGGCAGCTTTTTGCGTAAGGCGTTCAGGCAAAGTGTAGCCAACGGAAAGGTTTTTCAGTTTCAGGTAATCACCGCTTTCGACCATAAAACCCGAAACAGTGGAGTAGTTTTTGTTTGCCGCGCCGTCGCCGATAAACGAGCCATTGCCATCGACATAACCCACCCTTGGAAACTCAGTAACAGTTGTGTTGTTCTCACCAAAACAAGATGTTTCGAAAATATCAGATGTGGTATTATCCGAGCTGAACATCTGCGTGTATGGTTTTACAAGGTTCATAATATCGAAACCAAAAGCGCCCTGAAATACAGCACTCAAATCAAAGCCTTTGTATTCAAGATTTACATTCAACCCAAAAATCATTTTAGGCCAGGGATTGCCGATAAACTGACGCGAAAGTGGGGTCACCCGCCCCTGTCCGTTATCATCAAAAATCAAATCGCCAACGCCTGTTTGTTCTTTCTGGTAATAGATTCCGATGGGTTGACCATCGAGATTCAACGGCTGCCCCGTAACCGGGTCGAAACTTGTGTGCGTTGCATTTTGTACTTTCCAGGCAACCAAAGCGCGCTGGTTGTATTCATCAACTTGTGTCTGATTTTGGAAAAGACCCAACACTTTATATCCGTAAAACATACTCATCGGTGAGCTATCCTGCGTTCTGGAAACCAGGTTCCATGCGTTATCTAATCCTTCGTCGATAGGATTTGCACCCGGCTCATCGCCAATTTGTTTTACAAGATTGCTGTTGAACGAGGCGTTTGTGTTGATTGTGTAACGGAAATCGTGCTTTTTGTCGGTCCAGCCGATTGAAATTTCGTGCCCCTGGTTCTCAACCAAACCGGCGTTAAAATAAACAGGAACTGTATTTGCCGGGTCATCGCTGCTGAAATAGTAGCTCATTCCGGCCGATAATGGCAGGTCGCCACGGTAAAGCATATCTTTTGTCTGGCGGTTGTAATAATCGTACGAAGCAGTTAACCTGTTTTTAAGAAAAGTTAAATCGAGACCCAAATCAATCTGGTTAATTTCTTCCCATTTCAGCGATTGATTGCCAAACACAGCAAGCCAGTAGCCGGCCTGTTGTGTTGAGGTGCCATCAAACGAGTGGCTGATTCCTGTTCCCGACCAGGTTGACTGGTACATAAACTGGGGTACGCTCATGTCGTTGCCCAAAATACCCCAGCTTGCCCGGATTTTGGCATTGTCGAGCCAGTTTTCTGTTACCGGTTTCATAAAATTTTCTTCACTGATGCGCCATCCGGCATTAATTGACGGGAAATATCCCCAGCGGTTATCCCCAACAAAACGGTCGGAAGCATCGGCCCTGAAATTGGCCGTGAGCAGATATTTACCCAAATAACTGTAATTGATACGGCCAAAATATGAAACGCGTCTTTCCTGTGGCAAATAATCCGAAGCATCTTTGGTTGGACCTGCCGATGATAAAGCAATGGACTCGGCAACCGGAATGGAAAAATCATACGCAGTAACACTCAGGTGGTAGCCGTCGCGTTTCCAGATTTCGGTTCCTGCCATTGCCTTCAGACTGTGGTCGCCAAACAGCTTATCGTAGGTGATTACCGAGTTAAACATGAGGTTTTGCATGGTGCCTGCGTAAGCATTTAGCCGCTGTGGCGCCACCTGCACAGGGCCAAAATCCTTGTATTCGGTAAAAGTATTTTTCGAAAAGGCCGTGAATTCACCGGCTCCGGTAATTTTCAAATCCAATCCTTTTATGAAACTGATATTCAGATATGCCTGGGCATTCAACGAATAATTGTTGTCGTTAAAAACATGGAAAGCATCTTCCAATCCTGCAAAGTTCGGACCGCTGCCCACCTTGTCGTTTGTTTTGGCAAAGTCGCCATTTTCGTCGTAAACCGGCGAAACCGGCACAGTGCGAAACGGAATAGTATGGTTGTAAATCGAAGAAGATGTGGCAGGATTTGTTTTTGTGGCACTGCCATAAATCGATTCGCCAATGGTAATGTGTTCGTTAAACTTATGGTCGATGTTGTTGCGGAACGAAAAACGGTCGGCTTTTGTGTCCATGTAAACGCCCTTTTCGCTTAGGTAACCACCCGACAAAAAGAAGCTTGTTTTTTCGGATTTGGAAGCAATCGAAAGATTGTATTCCTGTTCAATACCCGTGTCGAACATTACATCCATCCAGTCGGTGTCGGGAAGGTCGCTGATGCCTGAAGCACCGAGAACATCAAGTGTGCTGCCGGTTCCAAATGCATCGCGGGCGCGAATCCAATCTTCTGTATTCAGCAATTCAATATTGGTTGTAACATTCCGCACACCAAAACGTGCGTTGGTGCTGATGGTGGCTTTTTCACCTTCTTTGCCGCGTTTGGTGGTAACGAGAATCACACCGCCTGCTGCGCGCGAACCATAAATTGCAGCCGAACCGGCATCTTTCAGAATTTCAACCGATTCAACATCGCGCATATTGAAATTAAAACCAGTTTCCTGCGGAACTCCGTCAACAATATATAGTGGACTCATGCCATTAAGCGAACCGGCACCGCGGATTATAATGTCGGCGGCGCTTCCCGGTGAACCTTCGCTTTTGGTCACCATCACACCCGCAGCCATTCCGCTTAACGACTCGGCAAGACTTTTTGATGAAAAATCTTTTACATCATCGGCTCTCACAGTTGAAACTGAACCTGTAAGTTCCGACCGTTTTTGAGTACCGTAACCCACAACCACCACCTCATCGAGCGATTTTACATCTTCCTGTAAAACAACCTGAAAAACACTTTTTTCGGCAGAGATAATTTCCTTGTAAGGTTTAAATCCGATGTAGGTAACGTTGAGGGTACTGCCAACCGGAGCCGTTAATTTAAAATTTCCGTTCACATCGGTAACAGTCCCGGCTTTCATAATCCCAGAGACTGTTGCAGTAACCGAAGCCCCGATAATTGTTTCGTTGCTGGTGTCAGAAACGCTTCCTGATATTGTTTTAGTTTCCTGTGCATTAACATTTAAAGCCGAAAAACAGCATAAAACAATCAATGCATAATAAATAACTGATTTTAGGTTATTCATAGCGATAAGTTGTATGGCTTGATGAAAAAAAGATAAAAAAGAAAAAGCGAAGCGTTAAAACCCCGCCTTTTCAATGTAAAACACTAAAAAATTTATTTCATTGATTTGATAACCTTGACCGATTCTGAAGTTCCATCGGCCTTGATTGTTCTGTGAATGAACAACCCTGTTTCAGGTTCTTTTGAAAGCCTGGCTCCCTGTACGTTGTAATACTCATGACTAATCACCGGGGATTCGGGTTTTGTAATATCCGAAATGGCAGTAACCACGGAGCAAGGAAGTGTATATCCTTTTTCAGGTGTGTTGTTCGAAAAGAAAAGGCCACCGTCATAATCATCGCTGTAAAACTCTGTGCTGGTTTTGGTTCCGGTGTACGGAAGTGTTTTAAAGATGGCGCCGGTACCCGGGTCAATTGCAGTTCCACCCGGTATTTCGGCAGGCCACATCCACCATCCGGCTCCAGGATTGGTTGCTGTAAACTCAAAACCAAATACCTGTCCGTAAATGAATACCACTGAATCAATTCCGGTTGCAGCAGTTACATCCATTGTCGATGCTATCTGTTTGATATTCCAGGTAGCACCGAAAATATTGCCTTTAATTTGTTTCAACCTGTTTGTTCCACCACTTACATCGCCGTAATTAGTCCATTTATTAATGGCCAGAGCTCGGGTGGCACCTGCTGCTGTTGGCGTTGCTTTCAGCCAGTTTTCGAATGGAGTTCCGGTTACATCAACTGCAAAAGTGAAAGTCTGGTCCACTTCAATGTCGTTTGATGCGGCCCACGTGCCGGTTGCACAGTCCCATTTTACAATGTAAAATCCGTTGGCATCTTTCGGATTGTTCAGATTTTGTGCGGCAGCACCAAAAACAAACAATAATAAAGTAATAGCCGATAAAGTAAATGTTCTCATAGTCTTTTGATTTTAATTAATAACTGATGTAAAGATAGAGCCTGAAACACGGGAAAATTCAGACAGTGAACAGTAATATCGATTTATTCAAAACCTATACAATTGATATAATGAGCATTACAATTATTTTTTCGTTTCAAAATATAGATTTATCGGATAAAAACAGCCTGATTTTGTCTGAAAAACAGGGAAAAACAGGCGGTTAGAAAGGCACTAAAATCCATAGTTCAATTTGAATTTGTAAATTCACCCTGAGTATGAAACAAAACAAAAAAATGATCAGAAAATATTTATTATTTATTGCCCTGCTTTTGTGTGGGTTTTTGAATTCAACTGCCCAAAGTATAGCGTTTCCCGACGACGAACGCGAACGGGGTTATTTTGAACGCCCTTATTTGAGGTACGAAGCTGAACCCGGAAAATGTGAAACAAACGGAACCTTGCTGCAACCCACTTCCGACCAGCGCGAAATACAGACTGAAGCCTCTAACTTCACAGCTGTTCAGCTAATTACGAACGGTTCGTTTATTCAATGGACAAACGAAAAAGCCGCAGATGGACTAACCCTGCGTTTTTCGTTGCCCGACAGCAGCGATGGCAAAGGAACACAAGGCACTCTGGCGCTGTATGTTAACGATACTTTCGTGCAAAACATCACGCTTAACTCCTACTGGGCATGGCAGTACATTCTGAAAACAGGCAGCAAATACCCCGACAACACACCCGATGCATCAATCAAATTCCCGCGAATGCGTTTCGACGAACTACATTTGAAACTTGAAAGTAAAATCGCGTCTAATGCAGTGCTCAGGCTGGTAAAGGCCGATGAAAATGAAATTCCTTACACCATAGATTTTATAGAGCTTGAAGAGGTACCTGGAGTTGTAACTTTTGAATCGATTCAGGATACAAACAAAATTGTCTATTCGCCTGAAAAGGGAAAACTGCAATATTTTGTATCGCAAAACAAAGGGAAAACCATTTATTTACCTGCGGGGAAATACGAAGTGGATGGCCGGATTATTATTTCGGGCTACGGCACAAAACTCATCGGGGCCGGAATGTGGCATACCGAAATTTATTTTAATGCTTCGTCGGATGACAGAAGTACTTACAGTCAGCGCGGTATTGAAACTTACGCCGGCAATGTGGTTCTTGAAGGCGTATTTCTGAATACGGTGAACAACAAACGATACTACAACAACGACTCGCGATACCAGGTTGGAAAAGGCGTAATGGGAAGTTTTGGTTCAAATTCTATTATCAGAAATGTTTGGATTGAACATTTTGAATGTGGCGGCTGGATTGAAGGCGCCAATAATCTGACCGTTCAGCACTGCCGTTTCCGCAACAATTACGCAGATGGAATTAACCTCGCATACGGCTGCAAAAACTCTGTGGTGGAACATTGCAGCTACCGAAACAACGGCGACGATGATATTGCTTCGTGGTCGCGGGCCGACCGCAATTGTGAGAACAACATTTTCAGGTACAGCACTTCAGAAAACAACTGGCGCGCTTCGGGTCTCGGCTTTTTTGGCGGAAAGCAAAACAAAGCACACAACATTGTAATTACCGACGCCATGGAAGCCGGGTTCCGTGTAACCTGCGATTTCCCGGGGATGCCATTCAGCAGCGAAGGCTACAGCGAGTTCTACAATATTTCGGTGTACAGAGGCGGCGTGACGAGCGGTGTGGCCGGAATTGGCGGCGATTTATGGGGAAACCAGCAGGGCGCTTTGCACATCAACAGCAGCACCCAGTACGATTTACAAAATATCAAAATCTATAATATCGATTTGTACGACTCAAAAAACGACGCTGTTTTTATTGGCAGTGGAACAAAAACCATTAAAAATCTGCAATTAAAAAATATAAATATTCACGGAACCGGACGCTACGGTATTCTTTTCAGCGGAGCCAAAGGAAACGGATTATATTGCAACATCAGTTATGAANNCAATTCCGGCATCGTTTACTTTTACTGAAGATTGCAGCATTGTTTCGGCGCAAGTGCAAAAAGAAACTGATTTAAAAGCAATTGCGTTGACTGGCGAAATCCATATTTCGGGAAAGGATAATACTGCTGTTGCTGTTTACGACCTCTGGGGCCGGAAAAGATTTCAAACCTCAATCAGCTCAGGTCAGGCAAAAGTTACAGGGCTGAATTCAGGAATTTATATTTTGAGATGGGATAATTTCAGAAGTATGAAAGTTTTTGTGCAATAACCTCTTCCACTGAAATTTCAAATCGATTTTATCTCAAGCACTTTGCGTTTAAACTCGTCGGACGGACAATTGGCTTTGCTTTTGATTTTTGTTTTGTAAGCATAAATCGTATTGACTGAATAATCCAGAAAGCTGGCAATTTTCTCATTGTCGTTAATTCCGAGACGAATCAGCGCATAAATACGCAAATCGGTATTCATCAGCTCTCCCTTTTTCAAATGAATTTGTTCTTCAGGTTTCATCAGTTTGTTAAACTCGTGCACAAAATCGGGGAAGAGTTTCAGAAAAATCTGGTCGAACCGTTCGAATAATGCCTCGCGCTCTTTTGCAATACTCAGGTTTTGCGGAATATTTTTCAACCCATCAAACTGTTTGGCTGCCACTTTGCGGTTCACCCATTTTTGGAGCATCTCCATTTTTTCGATAAACTCAGAACTCTGACTAAAAAAGTATGCAATGTATTCATCCTTGATTTTGTTGGCTTCCGTTAGTTTATAATTGGCATCCTGAATGGTTTGCCGCGCAATATTCAGCCGTTTAAACGAGCTCCAGATTACAACAAGCGCAACAATCAAAGCAAACAGCAAAACCGAAATAAAAACCGAAAAAACCATAATCCTGTCGCGCTGATTTTCGATGATATTCATCCTTTCACCTTCAATAATCGGCAAAATACTCCCGATTTCGAGCTGCCGGTGGCGGGCATTGTAAAACGAAGCATCTTCCAACGCCTTTCTGATATATTTCACAGCCGGCACTATTTCGCGCTCTTCGTATAGCAACTGTGCCAGGTTGCGCAATGCAACAGTCTCTTTTACCGATGATTTTACATNNGCCGAACCATACGGTATGAGTACAATAGCTGAATCAATAATCAGATTACCTGTTTGAATGTAAGTTTTTCTGAAACCGGAACTCCTGTTATAATCAGCCATATCGTAATACAACCGCGATTTACAGGTGTAATATTCAATTCTGGTTTCGGTGTTGCATGAGTCAACATTCACCTGACTTAACACATCAAAAGCTTCTTTAAATAACCCTGAGGAGAGGTACGAAAACCCAAGTTTTACCTGCGATGTAACAATTTTATTCCTGTCATTCATTTCCGCAGAAATCCGGGTCAGTTTTTCAACGTAGAAATAGGCCGAATCATAAATATACGACCTGTATTCATCGAAGAGCCGGTTGTATAAATCATATAATTCCAGATCATTTTTTCCCCTCAGCGAAATCTCCTCCTTAATATTTCGGATACGGTCTTCTTTTATTTCGTCGTATTCCGATTGACGGGAAATATAAAAATCGAGAGAATCAAGCGATAAAGTTTCAGCTAAAGCGCCTGAACCAAAGAAAAATAATACAAAAAATATGGCTAAAAACGACTTCTTCAAAACAACCAGGTTTAAGTTTGTTTGTGCTGTGGTAAACGTACTGTTTTTTATTGTTTCGAAAACTGAAGATAGTCAATT
>DPCJ01000051.1 GCA_003516705.1 Prolixibacteraceae bacterium
CAAGGCTCAAATGCAAAGCAAGTAATCTTAACCCGACTTCCTCTGCGGTTGTCTGCGATTCAATAATATTGATGAGGTTATCAAAAGCTGCGCGCGAACCAAATAAATCGAGCTTTGATTCTTCAAGTGAAACAAAAGATGATCCTGTTGCAATTCCTGTATAAACTGTGGTTTTTGAAACATAAGTTTTTGGTTCGTTACGGGTGAGATAATAAACTATTGCAAATAGTATCAATGGTGATGCAAGAAGTATCAGCCAGTTTTTTAAGTATAACCGTATAAAATGTATGATATTCACCTTAATTAGTTTTTAGTTTGATTTTTACGCCAACTGTTTCCTGCAATATTTGTAATGCAGTAATAAACTCTATTTTCGATTCTTCGAGAGCAACGGAAGCCCTTGAGGAAAGATCATGCAGTCGTGAATATTCTGAAACATCAATCAGTCTGTTTTCAAAATCTTTTTCAGCCCGCAGCGTCTGCACCCGGTAAATTTCAACATCGCCGGTATTGATTACCATCTTTTTATGGGCTTTCACCACATTGTAATACTGAACAATTACCAATTGCCGGAGTTCTTTCACTGTCTGCTCTTTTTTGAGTCTGAGCTTTTCCGTTTCTTCCCTTGCAATAAGCACATTGTTGTTTTCGGCAAAGCCTGAAAGCGGAATTTTAAACAAAACGCCAAAGGTATAACGCATTTGTTCTGTAGTATTTGTTTGAGAATCAACAATTCCCAGGTCTTCCACTATCAGGAGATTGTCAAATAAGCCATATTTCATGCTTGCTTCAAAACCGAGGTAATCCATCCATTCTCTTTTTTCGAGCTTAACTTTCAACTCCTGAATGATTATTTCGGAATCGTACATTTTCAACAGGGGAGAATATAACTCGGCTGAATCCTGTAAATCTCTTAAAGGTGGCAGCGCTTCTGTAATATCGTTTTCAGCAAGTGTATGTCCGATAATATCGTTACCGGTTTGCGCACCAACTTTTGCTGATATAAGAATCAAGCCAAACAAAGTGTATGTTAATAATCTGCTCATATGCCTTAAACATTTTCTTTTTGAAAAACAGCCGGAATAGTACGCAAAATAATCCAGATGTCTTTCCAGAACGAAAACCTGCTGTTGGCAATCTCCACATATTTATTGTCGAGTTGTTTTCGTTCTTCGGGTGACATTTTCGATGATTTTCCGCGGGCCTCCACCTGCCATAAACCTGTAATCCCTGCAGGACCGTTAAATCTGTCTGTCCATTCGTCTGTGGTAAGCAATTCAGCTTCGTACAAAGGGAGTGGCCTGTTTCCCACAATCGACATATCGCCTTTGATAACATTAATCAACTGAGGCAACTCATCAATACTCAGTTTTCTGATTATTTTACCAACTTTTGTAATGCGCGGGTCGTTGTCGAATTTCACAAAAGCGCTTTCCTGTTTGTTTTTTTGTTTCTGAATATGCCGGCGTTCGTCAATTATTATGTCGTCGCCATATAAAATTGTTCCGCCATTATCAATTTTTTCAACTTCAGGATTTGCAGGTTTTTCAGCTTTTTGTTTTGGCTGCTCTTCTTTTTTATATTGGTTCAGGTGCTCGAATTCTTTGAGCCGTTTGTCTGCATCGGGGTACATTGAGCGCAGTTTCAGAAAGTTAAATATCCGATAACCAGTTCCAACACGTTTCGATATGTAATAAACTTTTCCTTTTGATTCGAGCCTGATGGCAACAATAAAAATCAGCAACAATGGTGAAAAAACAAGTAATGCAAAACTTGCAACCGTAATATCGAAAGCTCGTTTAAAAAACGGGGTCTTATAAATACCTTTTTCGGTTTTATTAGCATCTTTATGTATCAGCAACATTTGCTGTTTAAGTACTTTCAGAAATTTAATTCGGTTGTATAGTATCTCAACATCAACAGGTTTTACATATAAGTCGCCAATTTTTTGTTTTAGTGCCTGCTGTATCAATTCGTTTGTTTTGGCGTTGGTAAGCACCAGATAAGGAATATCGTTGTTCTGATCGAAACTTGCCACTACTGTTTGATGATAATCGAATCCGTTAATTCCCGGAAGTTCCTGTTCGCAAACAATACCATCAACAGTTCTGTTTGTATTAAACCACTCAGATGCCTGAAGCGGATTTTTAAAATGATTGAAAATAAAAAGCTCGGATTTTGACAAAAAATCTTCAATTATTTTTTGGTCGCTTCCAATATAAACCAGATTCAGTTTTGATTCCTTGTCGGTTTTCATACGGAAGTAGTTTATCGTTGAAGAATACGCTCAATTCTGATCAAAAGTTCTTCAGGATTAAAGGGCTTTACAAGATAGTCTTCAGCGCCCATTTTTAAACATTTTATACGGTCGGCACTACTGTCTTTACTACTTAGCACCACAACCGGGATATCTCTGAAAAAACCACTTTCTTTTACTCTTTTAATCAACTCAATGCCATCCATATTTGGCATCTGCAAATCGGTAATTATTAAATCTGGAATATTTCCTGCATGTAGCCAGGTTAACGCTTGTAGCCCGTCTTCCTGCGTCGACACTTCGTAAGTTTTGCTTAAAATCTGAACAATAATTTTACTGATTGAAGGTTTGTCGTCAATAATTAAAATTTTTTTCATGTTGATCTAATGTAGGTTTTAATAATCGGATATAAACAAAAATAAGTAATATTTTTAGAATCAGTACTATGATTGAATTTCTGTACAAATATTATAAACACGCAGTGCTTTTGACCTATTTATGGGTGAAAAAACGGTTGCATAAATAAATGCAATCATTTCACTGAGAACTGACCGTACACCATTGCTTGCTTTCCACCACTTTTTTATGTTATAACCTTTGTCATTTATTGCAACCACACCAACCTTAAAGTTGTTTCCCAGCGCCTTCTTAAACAGGTATTAACTTCGTTTCGCATGGCATCCGACAGAAAGGATATCAATTTCAGTATGTTGTATTTTTTGTTCTTCAAACCAGTTTTTCAGGTTTAACCCCGAAATGTAAGTGCGGTCTTTTATTACTTGTTGTCCCTTCACTGGAATTAAATCAGTTGAATCGAAATCCAGCGCGATAAACGTTGAGTATGTAATCTCTGCCATTGTTTTCTTTCCTGTAATATAGTGTCCCGAAGGTAGCCTGCCCCCCATTACAATAATTGCCTCGTATTTGTTTTGGCCGAAAATGGTTATTGCCTGCTCAATGGCATAGTCAGGCAACTGGCCATCTAACACAAGAAATTCGCCATTCACCGGATTGCTTTTACTCAGGTAAAGGGGGAAACAGGTGAACAATAAAGAGAATGTTGCAAGCATCAGAAACAGCATCAGGATTTTTG
Organism: Prolixibacteraceae bacterium; assembly: GCA_003516705.1. GTDB lineage: Bacteria > Bacteroidota > Bacteroidia > Bacteroidales > Prolixibacteraceae > Draconibacterium. The sequence goes on from DPCJ01000051.1 coordinate 3,351, forward strand.
CAGGCCAGGTTAAGCAAATGCACTCCTTTTTCTCAAAAATCCTGATGCTGAATTTCATTTCATCCTTTATTAACTTCTTTAAGCGCTTTTTCAATCCGGCCAATGTAATTGTCGATTTCAGCAGACGTTTCGAACCCTACAATCATCATATCAACACTTCCAAGCCCAAGCACAAACCGGAGCGAATCGTCAATTTTCTGGCTGTCGTTTTTCAGTTTTCCATCGCCAACCAATTTCATTCCAATAACTCCTTTCCCGGCTTTGTGTAATTGTTGAATCACTTCAACCACTTCTTTCGGATCAGGTTTATCCATTGCCATTCCGTATGGATTTATTCGAACATGAATAACATCAACCCACGGACTTTTCACTGCATCTTTCATTGCATCAAGCGAATGTACCGATACACCGTGAGCTTTAATTACTCCCTTCGCTTTAAGATTTTCAAGAATATCCATCTGCTTTTTCTGATTCACCGTCCAGTTTGGGTCTTCCATGCAGTGAATCTGTACAAGGTCGATATAATCAGTATTAAGTTCTTTTCTGAAACGATCAACTACTACGTTTGCATCGGGTCGTTCAGGTTCTGGTATTCCGCCGCCGCGGACCCAGATTTTCGAAGTAATGGTGATTTTCTCACGATCCATTTTGGGCAGAGCTTCCGAAAGTAATCCGTGTGTTCCGTAAGTATCGGCGCAATCAAAATTTCTTACCCCTTTGTTGTAGGCATGAATGAGCATGTTCACACTTTTTTCTTTATCCTGCCTTGTAAGAAACGATGTGCGACTACCTCCGTGAACACCGGTACCAACGCCTAAAAGAGTGGTTTCAATCCCCGATTTCCCCAGTTTTACCAACTGCAACGGGTTGTTACCGGCAAAACGCCCGGGTGTTCCCGCCAACAAGGGATTCGAAAACATGAGATGTGCAGTGCCTAGCCCAATGGCACCTAAAAATTTTCTGCGATCCATATTTATTGTTGTCATACAATTTAATTGGTTAAAGTTTGAACGACATAAATTTATTGAAATCTTTCAATTACAATTATCCTTGAACAGATTTCGCTTGTTAATTTCGAATTTGTGATATAACATCATATTTATAACAAAAGTTGAAGAATAGAGTTGATAAAATTTGGTGGCAAAATCAATGATTTATTACTTTACCAAACAATTGAGATTTCGACTTTGCTAACGATAATAAGCAGAATAATAAAATTTTTTAATTAAAGTGCGATGTTCAGGAAATCAAAAGTAATCTGGAATTTGAACTATAAACGAAATCTGAACAGGATAATTGCCTGGCGGATATCGGCGATTTCTGATCGTAGCTTTATTTATCTGCTCAGTTTGTTTGTAGGTTTATTTAGTGGTTTGGCAGCCATAATTCTGAAAAGGCTGGTATATTTTGTAGCTGAAATATTAACCGATTGGTTTGACATTGACGGGATTAGTTATTGGTACCTCGTGTATCCGCTTATTGGAATTACGCTGACCGTATTTTTTGTGAAATATATTGTAAAAGACAATATTGGTCACGGAGTTTCAAAAATTTTGTATTCAATTTCGAGCCAGAGCAGCCGGATTAAGCCACACAATAACTGGTCGTCGATGGTTGCCAGTTCATTAACAATCGGGTTTGGTGGTTCGGTTGGGGCCGAAGCTCCGATTGTATTAACCGGAGCTTCAATCGGGTCAAACCTGGCGCGCCTTTTCAAACTGAATTATAAATATATCACACTCATGCTGGGATGCGGTGTGGCAGGAGCGATATCGGGTATTTTTAATGCGCCGATTGCAGGTATAATTTTTACCCTCGAAGTATTGATGTTAGACCTTTCGATGGCATACCTTATTCCGCTGCTTATTTCTTCCATTACAGCAAATATCTTGTCATACCTGTTTATGGCTAATACTGAAGCAATTCGTTATCAGCATGTTCATCCGTTTCAGATTGAAAACCTCGGATATTATATTTTACTTGGCATTTTTACAGGATTGCTTGCTTTTTATTTTACACGAATGACTTTCTTTCTTGAGAAACTCTTTTCTCTCATAAAACATTGGGGCGTCAGGTTGATAATTGGCGGGATCATTCTGGGTGTTCTGATTTTTCTTTTTCCGCCACTTTGGGGGGAAGGTTATACAAGTATAACTACCATTTTCGAAGGCAGGGGTGCTGATTTGCTCAATGTTTCATTGTTCTTTGCTTTTAAAGATGATGCCTACAGCGTACTTTTGGTTTTAGGCCTTATATTAATTTTTAAGGTTTTTGCCATGACCGCAACCACTGGCTCGGGTGGTATTGGAGGAATTTTTGCCCCTACCTTGTTTATGGGTGCTATTGCCGGATATTTTCTTGTTACACTTTTCAATACACTCTTTAATTTAGGCTTACCCGAAGACAATTTTTCGCTGGCCGGAATGGCCGGAATGATGGCTGCTGTTATGCACGCCCCCCTGACAGCAATTTTTCTTACAGCCGAAATTACCGGTGGATATGGCCTTCTGATACCGTTGCTTGTTACTTCAACAGTGGCATACCTAACCATTATGCAATTTGAGCCTCACTCCATTTATACTAAACGTCTGGCACAACGCGGCGAATTAATCACACACCACAAAGACAAGGCTGTTTTGCATTTGATGCAGGCTAAAAAACTTATCGAAACCGATTTTGCTGTTCTTGCGCCAAATGCAACGCTTGGCGATTTGGTTCAGGCAATTTCACATTCAAACCGAAATCTTTTTCCGGTAGTTGATGAGGCTGGTATTTTACAGGGAATGGTAAAACTCTCTGATGTGCGGGGAATTATTTTCGAACCCGATCTCTATGAAAAAGTGATGGTTAAAGATTTGATGTACATGCCTGAATATTTTATAGCACCCACTGACAATATGGAGGATGTGGCGGAGAAATTTGAAACTTCGGGACGGTACAATCTGGCGGTGATTGATGACGGAAAATACCTTGGATTTATTTCAAGGGCCAGCGTATTTTCGAAATACCGTAAGACTTTACAGGATTTCTCTAACGAATAATAAAAGAGTTTTATGGATACGAGGCGTTCGTTTATTAAAAGGAGTGCAGCTTTTATTCCGGTAATTTCAGTTGCCAACAGCATATTTCCCAACAAAATGATGCAGGAAAAACAGTTTCCGGTTGTAATTTCAACATGGAATCATGGATTGCCAGCCAATGAAGCTGCCTGGAAAATTCTTGAAAAAGGGGGTTGGTCGCTTGATGCAGTAGAGGCTGGAGTGCGGGTTCCGGAAGCCGATCCTGAAGTGATTACCGTTGGATATGGTGGAATTCCGGATGCTGATGGTAAAGTAACACTCGACGCCTGTATTATGGACGAAAAGGGCAGGGCAGGCTGTGTGACTTTTCTTGAATCGATAAAACACCCAATTTCGGTGGCACGTTTGGTAATGGAAAAAACGCCACATGTAATGCTCAGTGGCGATGGTGCATTAAAATTTGCGTTGAAAAACGGATTTAAAAAAGAGAATCTGCTGACCCCAAAAATGAAAGCTGAATGGAAGAAATGGAAAAAAGAAAAAAAAGCTTTCAGTTCGAAAATAAATATTGAAAATCAGCTTCAGGATAACCACGATACCATTGGTATGCTTGCCATCGATTCGGAGGGAAGAATCTCAGGTGCCTGCACCACCAGCGGAATGGGATTTAAACTGCATGGCAGGGTGGGAGACTCGCCAATTATCGGTGCCGGGTTATTTGTTGACGGTGAAGTTGGAGGTGCTGTGGCTACTGGTTCAGGAGAGTTGGTAATGAAAACCCTGGGTTCGTTCCTGGTAGTTGAATTGATGCGAAACGGGAAATCGCCGGCAGAGGCTTGTGAAGAAGCAGTGAGGAGAATTGCACGGAAAATACCTGATTATCAAAACCATCAGGTCGGTTTTATCGCATTAAAGAAAGATGGGGAACATGGTTCATACTGTATTCAGCCTGGATTTAATTTTGCATTGAAAACCCACTCAGAAACAAAACTCGTTGATGTTGAAGCCTGGATGAAAACATTGTAATAATTCATAAATATTTGAAAACAAGAGATTAAAAACATTTTGTACAAAACGTTCCTATTCCCAAAAAATGCTATTCTTATATTATCTGAATATCAAGTGAATATAAATCTGGAAACGTCAGATACTCGGTCTAAAATGATTTAAATGTTATCGACTTAGTGTAATTATTTTAAACTAAACAAAAGATAATCAACAACTGACATGAGTGAGTTTTTGTACAATTTGTTTTGATATTCATATAGAAAAGGGAAAAGTGGTTTGTAATTTTATATCTTACAGTACCGCTTTTCCTTTTCGGACTCTGAACCCCGAACTTCAAACTTTAAAACTTAAACGACAGTCCTACGCCGAACATTTCCATAAATTGTATCATTGGCGCGCTCTTGCCGGTTTCCGGATCTTGAATTTTTACATCATCGTCGTAAATCAATTGTGTGAGCAGGTTTGCCGAAAGCCATTCAT
>DPCJ01000139.1 GCA_003516705.1 Prolixibacteraceae bacterium
TTGTGTTATTGTTGTTTATTTCAAATTTTGCCACTGGCTCGGCAACGGGTTCGGTAATATTTACAAAATCGGAATAAGTATTCGTGAGCCCTGATTTCTTATTGGTAACTTTTAATTCAACTTTAAACCTGCCTGGTTTTGTGAATTTATGAGTGGGATTTGGTTCGGTGGAAAAATTGGCTGTTCCTGATTCTGGATCATTAAAATTCCATTCATACAAATCCACATCAGTTGAAGTTGTTTTAAAAGTTATTTGCCTCGTGGCTTTCTGGCCCTGTTCTGCAACAACACTGAATTTTGTAACCGGCCTGATTTCGGGTTTAGGAGCCTGGCTAATAATTACGTAACTGGTAAATTTACTGGGTTCATCTGTTGATTTGTTTTTGGCTGATAAAACCACCTGGTACCTGCCGGCAGATGTATATGTATGTACCGGGTCTTTTTCTGTTGAAGTATTACTCGCCGATTTTGGATCGCCAAAATCCCAAAAATAACTTCCGGCGTTTACCGACAGATTTTTAAATGTAATGGTGGCAGGTGCTGGAAGATTATTGTTCCCCGCTTCAAATTTTGCTTCTGCTTTTACGTGAACAACAGGTTCATTTACAATCACAAAATCTGAAAAGGTCGATTTTTCGCCGGTGGTTTTGTTTATCGCCGTGAAAACAACTTTGAATCTTCCTGCTTTAGTATAAATATGTTTCGGCATTGCATCAGCAGAAGAATTATTAGCACTTTCAGTATCGCCAAAATCCCAAATAAAACTGTCCGCATTTTCTGCTTTGTTGATAAAATTAACTTCGGCAGGGGCAACGCCATTGTTGTTTGAAATGGTAAAGCCGGCAACCGGAGGTTTTGAAGCTTGTATAATTATTACGTTATCGGCAAACATGCTTTCAGTATTAAAAACTCTGTTTGTGGTTTTTAACACTACCTTGTAAATACCTGGTTTCAAATACGTATGTGTTGGATTCACTGCATTTGAAGTGTTATTGGCTGCCGATTCCGGATCGCCAAAATCCCATGAATAAGAAGTGGAGTTTTTTGATTTGTTTTTGAAAATCACAGTAGCCGGCCCTAAAATATTATTGTTTTCGATTGTAAAAAGTGCTTCGGGTGGTTTGGGTACATCTTTAATTTTTACAGTGTCGATATATTTCACCGGCTTTTTATCGTTTGATGAAAATGCCTGTAATTCAACTAAATAATTCCCCGGTTTTTCAAAAGTGTGAGCCGGATTAACTTCGGTTGAAGCATTTTTTTCACCGGAAGCCGGGTCACCAAAATTCCACTTGTATGTTGTACTGAATTCTGACATATTTTTAAAAGCCACCAGCGACGGGGCAATGTCGCTTGCAGTGCTGAAAACAAATTTTGCAACAGGCAATTGTTGTTGCGCAATTACAACATCCTTGGTAATGGTGTCGGTAATTTTACTGAAATTGTTTTTTACAATTAAACTTACTTTGAAAGTGCCTGCTTTCTCAAATTTGTGCTCCTCATCCTTTTTATCCGATTCATTCTTCTTTTTCGATGTTGGATCGCCAAAGTTCCACAAAAAAACATCGGCATTTACCGATTTATTGACAAACTTAAACTTTGCACCCGGAGAATAATCATTGCCCACAATCTGAAAATCGGCAATTGTGGCATCATGTGTTTTTATTTCAATACTCTGATAATAAGTATTTTCAAGTTGCAATTGTGTGCTTCGGGCAATCAGCGCAATTGAGTAAATTCCACCTTTCTGAAAAACATGAACCGGGTCCTTCTGAAACGAAAAATTGGCTGCTCCCGAGGCCGGATCACCAAAATCCCACTGGTACTCGTTGGCATACGTTGATGTATTTAAAAACTTTAGTTCACAAGGGGCATAACCATTATTGCTAATGGATTGAATCTTGAAAATTGCCTGTGGTTCGTTTTCCTTGTATGCAAAAACATCAACATTCACTTTTGCTATCTCACCCTTAAAATCGTTTTTAAAATACCAAACAATTGCCTTTTCCGTACCTGGCTTTATGTTCGAGCCCACATCGCCAATTACCGAACTGGTTTTTACAGCACTTCCCTGGTAGGTAATCATTAAAATCACATTAAACGATTTTGCCACATTATCATCTATATCGAAGGTAATCAACAATTTATCGTCGTCTGAAACACTTGTGGAAATGTTAGAGGCAAAATTTTCCTGCCCTGATAAATTTGTGGCTAAAAACAGTAATCCTGATATGAGAATAACAAATTTGAACATGGCGTAATTTCAAAAAGTTAATATTTCAATCTTATTTCACTCCCAAGTTATCAACTTTCCTTCAGAATTCAATCTATTATTTTTACAAACACCCTGTACGGAAGTATGTTTGTCGATTTTTGGATGAGTTGCCTCTTTAAATCCTCGGTCCGGTGTTTTAATTCGGGTTCCGATAATTCGATTTTCCCGTTCAGGGTTATAAAAACATCGAGGCAGCGACTCATTCCTTTCCCAACGGATGGGTCAAGAAAAACTCCTTTTTCAACTTCCACATTTTTTACAAAACTTCCAAAAATCACAATACTTAATGCTTTCACATCTTCAACTGTAACAACACGCCCTTGTGATAATAATGAACTTCTGAGTGTATTAATTTTTTCTTCTTTCAACATGATGTGCTTCCCGCCAACGGTTTGGGTAATAAAAACAACATTTTTATCGTTAAAATCGGCACCTCTGCGAACATTTAATTTTGAACCGGGCCTGATATTATTTGCCAGCTCCCCCGACATGGTCCAATATTCAACAAATATTTTATCGTAACTGGCTTCCGATTCCAATACCAGGTAAGCATCGAGATTGCTGGCAACATTTGAAATATCAATTCGCTGTTTCAGTCGCGAAATAATCTGGTCGAGCTGTTTTAGTTCTGACGAAAGCAGATCGGTACCGTTAATTTGAAAAGCGGCTGCTTCGTCGCGTATCAGGCTAATAAGATTTTGAATTGTTTCCTTTGCATCTCTTTTGTTAAACCGGGCAGTGCCACCTTGCCTGAGTACATAAGTATATTTTTCATTGTCTGAGCCAGGTGTTCCTTTATGCAAGAAAATATGATTGTTACTGTCGGTTACACTTTTTACATCAAGAAATAATTCATCAGTACTTAAAGGGATAATATTTGTTCCTTTCACCACCGGATAAGTGTATTCAACCAGTTGACGGTTCACCACCGGAAAACAGTTGGTATAAATTACCATTTCGTTAATTTCTTCAGGAGTAAGGGGTTGAGAAAGCTCCATTTCAATCCACAAGGTTTCGGGGTCGGTTTTTACAGGTTTGCCTGCCACAGTAAAACTACTGAGAAAACCAGGAACCGCATTTTCCGGTTTCAGCTGGCTTAACAGATAACTACCGTGTTTGAGTGTCATAAATTTAGCCGAGTAATAATTATTGATATAATTACAGGTTTTTGATGAAATGTTGTTTTCATTTCTGATTTGTTCGAAAAGCGTAAGCTGTGAATTATTACCACTGCCAAACCCGTTATTAAATACCACTTCAACCCCGTTTATTTTCCATTTGGCCGAATGAATTAACTGATAATACCGCTCCTCGTCTGTTGTGTTTTTAAACTGTAGGAATAGTGAAAAACCGTCGATATTGTCGGTAAGTGAATCGAACTTAACCCCGATATGTATTTTGGTGTAATCGGGCATCGAACTTCTGTCGGTTTCGGCAGTCAGTTCTTTAAACGAGCCGTCGATTTCGAAAAAACTTCGACCGGCAACCATGTATTTTATTTCGCTGTTGTAGAGTGTGCAGTTTGCTGATGGCGTAAAATAAATCTCCTTTTTACCGTTATCGTCTTTTTTGGGTTCGGACAAAGCAGTTTGTTTTGTGTAATAAAGCTGAAAATCATCGGCTAAATTCAGTTTGGGCTGAAGTGGTTTTGCATAAACTATGGCATGTGCCGGAAAATGAATTAAAGAAGAGCCGGAGAATAATATTTCGAGTAATTTTTCAACAATCCGCCCTTCGGTATTTTCAATTTTATTTGAAATGGCATAAAGTTCTTCGGCCAAAGCACCCATAAGCAACCCCAGTACGGGGTCGAAAGAATTTAAGTCCTGTATATCATGATAACCCCAGATTTTACTGGCGTTTCTTATCATTCGTCTTTTTATGGTGTCAACAGATTCTATCGACATAATACAAATTTTAACCTGGTTTTATTTTTTCAGTTCAATATGAAAGCGGACCTATAAAAAATGTTTCCTTGTGCTCAAAACGTTCATTGGTTTTTTCAATCACCCCCGAAACAAGCAGTCGTATCTGCGTTTTTATTCGTTTATTATATATGCGCGAGCTTACTTCAACCTGCTCAATTTGAAGATCAATCTGGATATTGATCAACCTCTTTTCATTGTTCTGAATAGAAACTGAAATTGATTTTTTAAGCTCGTCTTTCAAAAAATGGGTGTTGTAAATATTCTCAAAATCGTATTTCCAGATTTCGGTACCAAAAAACGGGTCATGTCTCACTTCGTTGTACGAGGTAACCGTTATCAGGTGAATCATGTTATGAATTGAGGTTTTTATATCAACCCTCGCTGCATCTTTTTTGGCGATGATATCCGCACATCTAAATGGTATATCAAGGTACGTTTCCATTCTACCGGTCTGTTAATAAATCAGTTAATCGGCTAAAAAGCTTCGTTTTGTCTTCTGTTCTTTCACAAAAATGTTGGTTTCCTTCTTTTTGCCAATGTATGCCAGCGACTCCAGCTTTTCGAATAATAACCCGATAATCTGCACAAACTCGCCAAATTGCTCAACACTGATAAGAATATCATAATGATGATAATCGAAATTAATACAATACAAAAGCAGTTTTTCGAAATCACCTTGTTTCAGTTCACTCCAGTTGGTAAAATAATTCAGCAGTTCTTCTTTGGCGGCTGAAGTATTCGAATCAATCGTGTTTCTGATTATTCTTGCTGTTGTAGCAATGTGTTCAAACAGAAAAACAGGTGGCATATTTGGCAGTTCCCATCTAAGCCACAAATGATTATCCGAAATATTATTCAACAAATTTTCAGCAAGTTTTAATACAGTTTGTGCCAGACTTGTATCCTGTTCCTTTTCCTTTATTTTACAAATAATGCTTAACACATTGATTTCGAGTTCGCCATAAAATTTTTCGACTAAAGCGTGAAAAGCAAAAAGACTGACGTGGCTCTTCAAAGTCATGCAGGGTGGTATGTAGTCTTCAAAAATTTCGGGTTTATTCTGAGTAAGTTCGAGTTTGCCAATAAAAAACGAATACGGGTGTATGCCTTCTTTTGCAAGTTGCTTTTCAGAAATAACATTTACCTTATACATGGGTACCGCGTACGGATACCGGGGTGGTTCTTCGTTGGCATCAAGATTGCCAAAGGGCTGTCGGTTGAACACATCCACCGAAAGAATAACAAAATAAACACCGGTTTCACCCTTTTCGGCGGCTTCAAGTTCACGCGTCAGGTTTACTTTAAACTCAGGCACCAGATGTTCTTCAAATATTTCTATTCTGCCACCATCCTCGGTAACAGCCCTGCATTGAAATACTTTTACTTTCAAAAAGTTCTGATTATCAATACTGATTGTGATTTTTACTGACGCGGCAGTTTCCTGATTATATGGCAACAAACCGTAATTATGACCATTCAGAAAACTTGCAAAAACATCCTGCACTCTCTCGTGGGTTACATTATCCTGTTGGATAAAATTATCACGGGTTATTTTCATCCCGTTTTCCCAGTTTATGTTGTGGTACTTTAATTTAGCTGACATATTTTACTGAATATTATTGTTTTACAATTTATTTTACAAAATTGAATTGTACCCCAGAAACGATTTTTCCTGTGCTTCATCACTGCTCAATACCAAATGACTGAGGACTTCATTCATAACCAGTTCAATTTCTGTTTCTGTTTCAAACGGAGTAAAATAAGAACAGAAGCTTTTTAACAAACTGTCGGCCGGACCATTCTTAAAAAAGTATTCAGGAGAATGATTTTCGAGCGGACCAATTCTGAAAATGTACCGTCCAACAAAACCATAGATTTTTGTACCTAAAACCATGTTTTTACCAAGCTGCCCCGCACCAAGCGAAAAACCTGATTTTTCAACTGTTTCTTCAATTCTTTGAGGTTCGGCAGTTGAGTATTGAATGACTACTTTTTCGTTTAAAATAAACTCAAGACATTGCGCCATTAGTTCGATATTGCCGGTAATTTTAGTTGCATGGGGTAAAAACATCTCTAATTTCGATGTTAAATCCTTCGGAATTTCAGGGTTGGTTTTCCATAATTCAGGAATAAGCCTGTTCAGAAAATTCAGATACACTGAATTGAGGGTTTGATTTTCCTGAGTTACCACTTGCGTTCCTTTCAGAAAAATTTCATTTTCAAATGGCTTAAAAAGAAGCCGGGCCTGCTTTTCTTCCGATTTCAAACGAACCGAATCTCTGGCCATTTCTTCACCCGACGAATTGTTATCAGCTCCAAATGCATGAAAAACTGCCTCGGGCAAACCGTCGTATAATCCTGTCCGATTCAGATGGATTTCCAAAGTTTCTCTGCCTATTTCATATTTTCCTGTTTCAGAAAAAGCAACATCTTTCGACCAGTTTCTTTTCAGGTGTCCATCAAAAAAAACAAGTAAATCATTCATATCCAACCCCTCATCAATGAGAGTTGAGATAAGATATTCAGCCAGAATATCGTTATTTAACCCATTAATTTGCTCCGATTTTTCCTGAAAATTCATACTGTTCAATTTATATAAAAAATTTGAAAATAAAAACAATGAAATCAGGCCCCGATGCAACAGATAATAGTACTTTTTTTTCAGTCATCAAAAAAGATTGAATCGCACTATTTTTCTCAATATTGCTTAAAGAAATTCGTACCATATTTCTATTTTCCCGGATTAACTGCATATATTTCAACTCATTTTATATATATCTTAATCTGGCAAAAATATGTTTCTGAAAAAAAACACTTATCCATTTCGCCCGCTGCTCGAAGGCGTTTCAATGCGTCCGCTATCGTTTGGCGAAAAAACAATTCTCTGCGAATTCAAACTCGAAAAAGGCCACAAATTACCTGCACACAGTCACCCGTATGAACAAACCGGTTATCTGATTTCGGGAATGCTGAATTTCAGGATTGCAGAGGAATGGTTTTCAGCAAATCCGGGCGATAGTTGGTGTATTGCTGAAAATGTTGAACACGAAGTTGAGATTCTTGAAGATGCTGTTGTGTTTGAACTTTTTTCACCGGTTCGCCTCGATTACCTTCCGTGAATTGAGATAAGCACCTAAAAAACAGCTATACTTCATTACAATTACATTAAAGAAATATTACCTTTGCCGCTCAATTCAAAAAGGTAACATCAATGCAAGTATTTGAATTTGAAACAGTTGTAATCGGAAGTGGGCTTGCCGGCCTTGCTGCAGCTTATCATTCATCAAAATACGGCAAAGTTGCAATTGTTACCAAATCACAGCTCGATATCAGTAACTCTTATTATGCACAGGGTGGAATTGCCGCTGTAATCAGTCCTGAAGACTCTACTGAAAATCATTTAAATGATACACTCGAAGCCGGACGTGGACTTTGTGATATTGATGCTGCTGAAATACTTGTGAGAGAAGGCAGAGAGCGGGTTTTGGAATTGATTGAAATGGGAATGGAGTTCGACAAAAAAGACGGAGAACTTGTTCTCGGGCTCGAAGGCGGACACAGTCACCGGCGCATTTTACACGCCGATGGCGATGCAACTGGCAAAGTACTCACCAGTTTTATGCTGAAAAAAGCAATTGAACAGCCAAATGTTCAGCCTTTTGAAAATGTTACTGCCATAAGGTTAATTAAACAGCAAAACTGTATCGTGGGGTTACATGCCTACGATTTTGTTTCGAAAAAAAATATTGTTTTTAAAACCAAAGCCGTAATTATTGCCACTGGAGGACTATCACGCGTTTTTCTGCGGTCAACCAATCCATACACGGCTACCGGCGACGGAATTGCCATGGCTTTCGAAGCCGGGGCAAAAATTGCTGACCTGGAATTTATCCAGTTTCACCCCACAGCGTTAAATGTACAAGGGAAAGAAGCATACCTGATTAGTGAAGCAGTGCGTGGCGAAGGCGCCTGGCTGATAAACGAAACCGGGGAACGTTTTATGAACGGAATTCACCCGCTGGCCGAACTGGCACCCCGCGATGTGGTGGCATTTAATATTTTTAAAGAGTTGCGGAAATCAAAATCGGGACATATTTACCTTTCGTTGAAACACCTGAATAAAGAGGATATCGTAAATCGTTTCTCACATATTTACAAGCAATTGGAAGCCTACGGTTTTGATATGGCGACCGACCTTTTACCAGTTGCTCCGGCGGCACATTACATGGTTGGCGGAATTCGCACCAACCTTGATGCTGAAACCAACATTTCGGGGTTGTTTGTTTGTGGCGAGGCAGCATCCACCGGTGTTATGGGAGCCAACCGATTGGCAAGCAACTCGCTTCTCGAATGTCTGGTTTTTGGGAAGCGTGCCAGCGAAAGAGCAGCCATTTTACCGGCTCCCGATTGCAAACTTCCGGAAATAACCCCAATTCATATCGACAGTAAAAATGAACCGTTGTATCTCGAAATGCAAAACGAAATTGCTTCGCTCATGTCAGCAAATCTTGGTATTGTACGAAATGCTAGAGGAATAACAGAAGCTGTTAAAAGACTTTCAGAAATTGAATTGGAATATTCCGATTTTCAAAACGAATACAACCTTTTCAAAATTAAAAACACAGCCACAGTTTGCAAGCTTATTGCTGAGGCTGCTCTTGTTCGTGAGGAAAGCAGAGGTGGTCACATCAGGGAAGATTTTCCAACTGAGAAACAGGAGTTTGAAATTCACAGCATTCAGCAAATCAACCACCAACTTAGTTTTGAACCTGTAAGAAAATTGAGAAATGGACAGTAAAACATTAAAATCGGCCGAAGTGCTGTTTGATCTGGCTTATGCCGAAGATATTGGCGATGGCGACATCACAACAAACAATCTTGTGCCGCCCGCCCAATTAAAAAAGGCTGTAATGGTTGCCAAAGAAGAAGGAGTTATTGCCGGATTACCTGTAGCCGAAATGGTTTTCAGAAAGTTTGATGAAAACCTGGTCTGGAAAGAAATAAAACCTGACGGGAGCCACGTTCGGCCAGGTGATGTAATTGCAGAATTTACAGGCACTTATCGTGCCCTGCTCACCGGAGAACGTAAAGCGCTGAATTTTTTACAACGGCTTTCGGGTATTGCGACTTATGCCAGCCTCTGTATGAAGGAAGTTGAAGGTCACGATGTTGAAATACTCGATACCCGAAAAACATTGCCTGGCTACCGTTATCTCGATAAATATGCGGTGAGAATGGGCGGTGCTTCGAACCACAGATTTGGGTTGTACGACATGGTGATGATAAAAGACAACCATATTCAGGTGGCTGGCGGAATAAAACCAGCGGTTGAAGCTATCCGAAAAAAAGTTCCGATGAGCATAAAAATAGAGGTGGAAACATCGAATCTTGTCGAAGTACAGGAAGCCATTGA
>DPCJ01000118.1:0-11620 GCA_003516705.1 Prolixibacteraceae bacterium
AAGGGTTTATCAACTTGAAAATCGCATTTGATTTGCAAACAAATATTATAATGAATAATCGTTATTTAATATCCCGGCTTAAAAGGTCAGTTGTATTAACCACGCTTTTTTTGTGGAGTGCCAGCACAATATTCGCCCAGGATTCGCTGCTTGTAAAAGGAGTGATTGTTAGTAGTTCTGACATTCCGGTAGCTAATGTGTCGGTTGGAATTGAAGGGTCGTTTGACTTACCGGCAGTGACCAATGAGGCTGGTGAGTTTACTGTTAAGTCGCCATCGGGAAATGAATGGATAAATGTTTCGCCCGAAGGAAACTATAAAAAGAAGAGAGTATTTCTGAATAACCGGAGTTCGATTAAAATTTACTTAACTGCCAATGATCTTGAATCGGGTGATGACAATATATCAGTTTTGGCACACGATATTTTAAAGCGCGATATGGTAGCTTCATTTACTTCAGTAAATTCAAACGAAATAAAGAAAACCCCGGTTATTTCTGTAAATCAGTTTTTTCAGGGGCGCGTTGCCGGCGTTAATACAATTAATCGCTCAGGCGATCCGGGAAGTGGTGCTGTAAGCTTTTTCCGGGGAGTAAATTCTATTACAACTCCCAATAATCCATTGTATATGGTCGATGGAATTCCGATGATGGGTAACGGCATTTTCGGTTCGAACCTCGATGGTTTTGAATACAACACGCTTTTGGGAATCAATCCGCTTGATATTTCAAAAACAACTGTTATTAAAGATCCTGCTTTCACCACTGCATTCGGGTCGAAAGCAAGTCATGGTTTAGTGATTATTGAAACCCTCGATCCAAGTGCAACACAAACGGTGGTTGAGCTTGATCTGCGGAGTGGAATGTCTTTATCTCCTTCGAGTCAGATACCACAATTAAATGCAGCACAACATAGATCGCTTATCAGCGAGGTTCTGTTTTCGTCAGGAAAACCTGAAGAACAAATCATGATTGAATATCCAAATCTGTTTTTAACTCCCGATGATGACCGGTTTATAGATTATCAGCACAATACAAATTGGCAGGATTTGATTTTTGCCAATTCATCGTTTACAAACATTAACGTAAAAGTTAAAGGTGGTGACGAAATTGCCCGTTATGGTCTATCATTTGGGTATATCAACAGCAATGGTGTAGTAAAATCTACCGGATACGATGGATATAATCTCAGGTTTGTTAGTTTGCTCAATATTTTTACCTGGCTAAAAATGAACGCTTCGGTTTCATTAAGTTACAATAACTCCGATTTAAAAGAATCGGCCAGAATTTCACAAACCAGCCCGATACTTTCTGCACTTGGAAAATCTCCTATGCTAAACCCATATCAGTATGATGAAGAAGGAAGGGAATTAACAGCTTTAATGAATGTTGACGAACTTGGTGTGAGTAATGCGCAGGCTGTTATCGATAATTACAGTGCTGTTAACAACAATTTTAACTTTATTTCGACGCTCGGTTTTGCAGCCGATATCTCGAAGAATCTGGTGGCACATGCCAATTTCGGGGTTACATACAATGTGTTGAAAGAACAGATTTTCATGCCAAATCAGGGGATGGAAAGATATTATAATTCCGAAGCAATTAATGTAGCCAAAGCTACCAACAACAGTCTGAACTCGTTTTATAACAACACTTATCTTAAATACAAGAAAAAGATAGGCTCAACCCATGTTTTTGATTTTGTTACCGGAGCTAATGTGTTGACTAATAAATATGAATTAGACTGGGGTTTAGCAAAAAATGCACATGAAAACGATGAATACCGAATGCTACAGGATGGACAGAATAATCTTCGCGAAATTGGTGGGGCCAATCGCACCTGGAACTGGCTTTCGTTTTACGAAAACTTTACCTACAGCTATAGAGATAAATACCTTGCAACAGCCTCAGTATCGTTAGATGGTTCATCACGTGTGGGCGACAATGCCGCGAATACAATGAAAATAGGTTCGGTTCCTTTCGGGTTGTTTTACTCTCTTGGCGGGGCCTGGAGAATTTCAAATGAAGCTTTCCTGAAAGATAAATCAAAACTCGAAGAACTTAAACTTCGTCTTTCGTATGGAGTTACCGGGAATGATAATATTGGCGAAGCAACCGCAACCGATTATTATAATGCTGTTAAATTCCGCGAAACATCGGGTTTGATTCCAGGTGTGGTTGCCAATGACCAACTTACTTATGAGAAAATAAGCCAGATAAATGGTGGCATCGACATCGCACTTTTGGGCAACAGGGTTCAATCGAGTATTGATTTTTACAGATCCACTGTTGATAATTTACTTATTTATGCACCAATTCCTGCATATTTCGGGTTTGACTACAGACCTGAAAATGGTGGTAAAATGCAAAATCAGGGAATTGATTACAGTGTGCTTTTCAGGTTAATTGACATGCAAAACTTTAAATGGGATTTGCAGGCAACCTATTCAAAAGTTAACAACGAAATACTCGAAATAAAAGGAAATAAATTAGTAATTCCGGTATCGGGAGCCGAGCTTGTAAATATGCCGGGTGAACAGGCAAACAGTTTTTATGGATACATTTACAATGGTGTTTATGCAACAACAGAAGATGCACAAAGTGCCGGCCTTGTAAACGACAGGTTAGTGCCATACCAGGCTGGAGATGCAATATTTTCAGATATTTCGGGTCCATCGGGTTCACCTGATGGTATTATCAACAGCTTTGATAAAACTGTAATCGGCTCATCAAATCCTGAACATTTTGGAGGCATAAACAATACTTTTACCTACAAACGATGGGCGCTTAGCGCATTTGTACAATTCACTTCGGGGAATGAGGTTTTTAATTTTGTTCGCTCACAAAACGAAAGTATGACAGGTTTGGAAAACCAAAGTACACGCATACTTGACCGCTGGTCATATTCAGGTCAGCAAACCGAAGTTCCGCGCGCATTGTATAACGACGTGATTGGTAATTCAGATTTCTCAACACGCTGGATTGAAGATGGTTCTTATATTCGATTGAAAAATGTCTCTGTGAGCTACACAGTTCCTGAAGAATTTATCGTATTTAAAAACGCCCAGTTTTATTTGTCGGGTACAAACCTTTTTACTGCTACCAATTATTTGGGGTACGATCCTGAATTCGCATTTTCAGGTTCTCACCTGATGCAGGGAATTGATTATGGTTTAACTCCTCAGGTGCGTCAGTTTGTGATTGGAGTAAAGCTTGGTTTATAATGATTTAAATGGTAATTGAAATGAAAAGAATTAATAAATATACACTCGTTTCAGGCTTCTTTATTTCGACTCTGATATTTTTTTCTTCGTGTAAAGAATTTCTGAATCCTGACCAGGAAATTAATATCACTGAAGATAAGTTATACGACGATTGGTATGAGTACCGAGCCATCGAAGTTGGATTATATGGTATTCAGGCTGAGCTGGTTGAGCAATTGGTGGTTTTGGGTGAACTCAGGGCTGATTTAATGAAAATCACTGAAAATGCAGATGCTGACCTTGTTGAAGTTTACAATTTCAACATCTCGAAAGAAAATAAATACGCATCGCCAACAAACTTTTTTAAGTTAATAACTGCCAGCAACAATTTTATTGCTGTATTAAAACGTGATCATCCCGAAGTTACTGAACCCAATAGTCCGGTTACAAATTATCACCGACTTTATGGCGAAGCATTATGTATGCGTGCCTGGGCTTATTTTAATGCAGTTCGTATTTATGGAAAAGTACCATTTATCCATGAGTCGCTGACAACAATGGAAGAAACTGATAGCTATATCAACTCTGCCGGAACTTATATCGACAGTTTACAAATTACCTATGGAATTGATGGTTATACCAACGATACACTAAAAAATGTACCCATTCAATTAAATAAACAGTTTTACGACCAGAAACTTGTTATTGATTATTTTACTAATCAGCTTGAGAACGAAGTACGGGCTGTTGGTGTAAATCATTATATCGATAATGCCGACCAAACCTGGGAAGTAAGTATTTGGAACATCTATGCAATGCACACATTGCTTGGACTGATGTACCTTACCGATGGTGATTTGGCAAAGGCTGCAACATATTTCGAAAAAGTAGTTTATATGAATTCTGATAATTATCGTTACCAGATTGATAACAGTTTCGGAGGTTCAAATTGGCGGAATATTTTTAGCAATATCGATATCAGGGAGCATATTTTTACCTTGTGGTTTAATAAATCGTACTTTCAGCAGAACAAGTTTCAGGAGTTATTTGAGCCCCGCGATCCTCATAAATACATGATTAAACCAACCCGAAAAGCAGTTATGCTTTGGGAAACATCGTGGGACGATTACCGTTTGAACGAAAACAATACTCAGCCCTGGCTAACCCGCACAGTTGTAAAAGGCCGCCCGGGTGATTTTAACCGCGGCTACGGTGTTTCGTATGCCTATTTGCAGAATGGTGAAGTTATTCCGTCACAAACGGTAACATCAATGTTATACCTGAAATCAGAAGAAGATTATCGCACAGCATCATTGCTTGTTGAAGGCGCAGATACTGCAATCTGGAAATATTCGTGGAATAAGAATGTATATGATCAGGATGCCAACTTTATTGTTTACAGAGCTGCCGGTGTTCATCTTTGGCTTGCCGAACTTTACGTGTGGTGGAGGTTTGAACAAGCTGGAGTTGTGCGGGAGTTTACCTCGAATGCGGTAAATATCGTAAATAACGGATCTAATTATACTATTGATGCGAATCGTGAGCAAGTTGGAGTACGGGGACGGGTTGGAATTGGTGGAGCTAATGATGGTATTAAAGTAGGTAATTTAAACTATTTGAGACATCCGTTTACGAATGAAGTAACTGGTTATATAAATCTTACCGGTAATTTTAAAGGATTGCAGGAGTACCTCGAAGAACTGATTATTGAAGAGCGGGGCAGGGAGCTTGCTTTTGAAGGAGAACGTTTTTACGATTTGATGCGCGTTGCCAAAAGGCGAAACGACCCGGCATTCCTTGCTAAAATCGTATCCGATAAATTTCCGGAAGTTAAGCGCGAGGCTATGTATAATTATCTGCTTAACGAAGAAAACTGGTACATAAAATATTTCGATTAACAATTAAGTTGTGGCAATAATCATTAACAGGCAGTTCGGTTTTCGACTGCCTGTTTTTATTTTATTATCACTTAATAATAAAGGTTTTATCGGCCATTAAATCAGGAAATATTGATCGTTTTTAAGAACGGAAGTAAAAGCAAAGGTGAAAACGGATTTTCATTGTTTAAGAAATATTTTAGCCGGGTTATTGTCAGCTTTTATGAGGTAAATACCAGTTGGTAGATGTTCTGTGGATATTTTAATTTGCATTGAGTCCGGCTGAAATTGTATCAGTAACCGACCGTGTGAATTGAAAACTGAAATTGTATGAATTAAAAAATCAGCATCAATATTCAGTTCTGATTGTGAAGGATTAGGGAATATTTTTAGTCCGTCGTTTTTTTTTAAGTTATCGCCGGTGACGCTTGTAACAGGTGATGTATAAGTTTTAAGATCCGGCATCTCATCGAGGGTGATTACATACTCGTGTTCAAACATTTTTTTCCAGAGCGATAGCGGATTGTATTTGCTGTCGCGAACAAAACCGCCATACCAGGGCATATAAAACGACCATGCTGCTTCATCAGCAATTAAATTGTCAACGTCAGGGAATGAACCTGTTTCGCTTAGAGTGATCATTTTTTTCCCCTCGTAATCATTATTCAGTTTGTTAAATTCAATGATTTGTGAAGTGTGATCACCGTCTTTATACAGGTCGCGGCCGATAATATCAACCACATCATCACCCGGATACCAGTTTTTATCGTCAAGCTGGCTGGTCCAAACCCAGACAAGGTTTCGCAATCCGTGATAATTTACCATTCTGTCATACATGAGCCGGTACAGTTTTTTGCATGGTTCAGCTCCTTTTGCTCCCCACCAGAACCAACCTCCCGACGCCTCGTGCAGCGGTCTCCAAAGGATTGGGACATCCGCATTTTGTAATTTCAACAACAACCCCGAGATGTAATCAATGTCTTTTATTATAGCCTGATACTCTGTGGAAGTGGAATCAGAAATTTTTGAGATATCGAAACTCGTTTCTTTGGTATAAAATGCTTCTGTTTTTCGCGAAGGGTCGCGCCAGTGCCAGCAAAAAGCAGGGATTCCGTTTTTGCTGTAATAACTTTTTGCATCGTTTACCGGCGTATCGTTGTTGTACCATGAATAACCTCGGCCACAGTGCATAAAATCGAGGCCAATCAGCGCCGGTTCTTTGCCGGTGTTGGCTTTCAGCCAGTTCACCTCGTCCATACTGTTCAACGTCATTGCACCCGAAATTATTTTTCTACCGTAATTATCATACAGAAACTGGTATAATTTTGCCGTGTGATCTGTTGGATTTGGCGTTACTAATGTTTTTCCAATGTTGAATTTAGCAGATGCATCGGTTTTCTCCAGCTGAATAAAATCGATATTAATCCAGCCCCATGATTTTGTAATATTCATTGAATGTTCACCAGCCTTTAGTTTTTGTACACTCACAATTTTCTGTAAGACAAAAGCTGAGTTCTGATTAAGTGTAAACTGCGTGGTAGCGCCATCAATTGAGAAAATATTGGTTTTTGTACCACTTGGAGCAGCTGCCTGAATATAAATATTGTAATACGCATCTTCATCGGTTTTAAAAGTGTAATGCAACGACCCATCTTTTTGTGCTACATAATAACCGCCAGAGCATGATGATGAAGCGATTTTAACTGCTCCGTTGAGAAGCGATGCACTTTCGGCTTCAAAAATTTGAGCTGTTGATTTTGTTAAAGTGAGTGAAAGAATAAACGTGAGAATGACAATCAGACGCATTGATAATCAGTTGTACATAATAAATTTACAATTTTATTTTGATTTGAATGAGTTCAGTTTTTCACGGGTTTTAATTCCCGATTCCTTTAAATCGGTAGTTTTCCAGTTGCCTGAATCTGATGCTGTTGGATAAAGCATTGAACATGTTTCGTTTTTATCGGCAATTGACCAGCAAACCCAGCTTATTTTATTTTTCTCCATCCAGTCGATCCATGTATTCCACGACTTGTAGTCAATCATTCCGTTGCCGGAAGCTTCCATTCCGGCACATTCCGAAATAAATACCGGAATGCCTTTACTGAGTGCATAATCAGTGCGATCGCGTAATTGTTTTTTGTGTGTACCGGCATAAAAATGCACTGTGTACATCAGGTTTGTGTATCCGGTTATCGGGTTATCAGCCACAAGATGAATGTCCTGGTCCCAGTGTGGGCTTCCGACAAGGATTATATTATCGGGATCAATTTCGCGGATTACGTCAATAACTTCAATCGAGTATTTTTTGACGGTTTCCCACGAGTCGTTTACCGGTTCGTTAAAAATTTCGTAGATAATATTCGGGTACTGTCCATATTTTTTTGCCATTTCGGCAAAAAATATTTTTGCTTCCTCTGTATGAATTTCATGGCTGTGCCAGTCAATGATTACATAAATATCGTTATCGATTGCCCCTTTGATTACAGCCTCAATTTTTTCTTTCGACCATTCTTTTTTATCAATATAACTTCCGCGGGGGCCAACGCCCATTGCGGCCCTCACAACAGTACAGCTCCAGTCATCAGCAAGCCATTTCACCGACGCTGTGTTATAAAAACGTGGCCACCAGTTATGCCAGCCATAACTAATACCTCTCAATACAACATCGTCGCCTTTTTGGTTGACAAGCTGAATTCCTTTTACTGAAAGGGGTCCGTGTTTTTTAACCGGTTGAGCGTTTGTAAAAATTGTGGTAATTACAATAATTGTCGCTGTTATGAAAATACTTTTCAGTTTCATAATAATCCTGGATTTTAGTGGTTTATAATAATTTTAGTGGTTTCGCTGAAACTTCCTGCATGAAGTTTAATCCAATACATCCCTGCCGGTAATGCTGATGTATCAATTTTGAGCTGATTGGTTCCCTGTGGATAATAACCATCAGCAAGATTTACAATTCGTTGTCCGTTTAAATTATACATATCGATAGCTACCTGGCAGCTTTCCGGCATACTGAATTCAAGATTGAGATGTTTATTTGCCGGATTCGGATACAGCTTTAGTTCGCTTTTTTCATTATGAACATCTGAGTTGCCGGTTGGAGCAGCTTTTAAAACCAAAGCATTCACCGAAAGCGGTTCGAGTTGTACTGAAATATGGAATTGTGGCAGATCTATAAACTTTTGTTTTAAGGCATTCTGGCTGTGTGAAACAAATGTTTCATTCGCAGGTAATTTTGAAAGTGAGTAGAGTTTTGGTTGTTCGTTTTTAATATTGAAGTTTTGAATGTCAACCTCGATGTTTTTTGTTTCGGTCAAATGTCTGTTGATTAGAAAAATGGTAATCGAATCGGAGTTAGTGTTGATGGTAGGGTAGGCTGAAACATAAGTTTCATCGGATGAGGTTGCATTCACAAAATTTGTATGGCGGAAGCGGCTAAACAGATGCAATGTTTCCCACATTCCCACATTCCAGCTCCAAGGTGTAAAAATTTCGACATCATTTTTCATAAACTCACCCATTGTAGAGGCATACCACGATGCATAAACATTTGGGTCAGAGGTTGCCAATCCAGTTTCGGTAACCCCAAACTTCACTCCATGATTCTCTCCTTTGTATTTTTTCAACCAATCAGAACATCGGCCGAGGATGTATTCTTTGTTCTGGCTGTTGTCCCAACCTCCGTTAACTGTTTTTACTCCGTTGGCTTCAGGATATACATAACTTCTGTCGAAAAACACCCGGTGATATTGAACAAGTTTGGCAGCTTCGTTTGATGAAGGGTAATAGTGAATATCAAGCACATCGAGTAACCGGATTCCTGTAGCAGATTCTTCTTCAGCTATACGGAGAATAAAATACTCGAGCCAGCAGTATTTTCTACCTTTATAAACAATTCCATCACTGCCCCAGCGATACCATTGCCATTCGTTGGCCGGTACTGGTCCTACGAGTTTTATCCCGGGGAATTTTGCCCGAGCGGCTTTTGCAACTTTGAAATACAATTGCATAAAATCTTCAGCCGGTAGTTGCGTTTTCATCACATCGTCGTGTGTCCCCGACCAAATTTCCGGTTCGTTATCCATATTCCAGTAGCGGTAAAAAGTTGTATCATATCCAAGTCCGCCAAAACCAAACCATTTGTCGATTATTGCAACTGTTGAATCTGCAGGCCATTGGGTTAAGTAAAGGTCAGTATTTCCTTCAACAAGAGCTTTACTGCCTCCTGCCGGATTTACAACACCTCCGCCAGCCAGATTCTGATGAACGCCTTCCCACCATTTCGATTGATTATAGTTCCAGTCGGGAAAATTATTCTGGTTATTTGAAGCAACTTTTCCTAACAACTGAAACGACCACATGCCTTGCACACCAGGCATTTTGTCAGTCAGGTTTTTTGCAGCTGCATCCCAGTTATTTGCATAAACATTATTGTACCAGTCGGGGTGACTCGAAATTTTTAGTCTCCAGTTGTATTTTGTACTGTTGTTGCCACCTCCTTGTCGTACTAATCTTACTCCCGCCTCATTAGCTTTTGTAATGTCAGCAGTTGTGCCGTTGTTCAGAAAGGTACTGGGAAGTACATTATTTTTGCCAAAAATATATGGTGAAAATGGTTGTTTAGCTGAATTGGCATCCAAAGTTATTTTAACAGTTTGTGAAATGGAGAAACTGCAAAAGGATGCAATTATCAGCATTGTGAGAAGTATCTTGTTCATTGATTTTTGTTTTTGCCTGTTAGTTTTATCTGGTAAAATTTGTTACTGAATGAATTTTGGCGGATCCAAATTTATTCCTTGATATCCCTCTTGAAAACTCATTTTCACCTGTCTGGCGAAAATAGTAAATTTCATTGTGTAGATTAATACGGTAAATATCACGATTTAAGCATTATATACCACTTATCAGACAATTGGTTTGCGGAAAGGGTTGATTTGAATATAGCTGTCTGGAATAAAAAAAAAGGCTTGCCGTGAAGCAAGCCTTTTAATATATGTTACAGCATTCTTACTGTTTAATAGCTTTAAAGCGACTAACAAATTTGTTGTTGTCGCTGACAACAATCATATAAATTCCGTTTGGCTGACTTCTCAGTGAAATACGTTCAACACTGTTTTGAACATTAATATCACGAATAGTTGCACCAACAGAGTTGTACACCTGGATACGGTTACCAGCTTTTACACCGCTTATGTTGATAATATCGCTGGTTGGATTAGGATACATTTCGATGCTATTATTCCCAATTTGTCCGGCTGATGTAAGCGTACCAAAAGTATAGTAATTGGTTATTTTACCATCAACAGATGTTACCTTAACTTTATCGCCATTATCAATATCACCACTGTTCTTTTCATTTCCGTTTTTGTCGATAACAACAGCAGTTGCACCCATTGAAGCAGTGACTTTAGTAAGGAAAGAAGCAACTGTTTCGTCACCCGAAACACCGTCAACCTTATAGCTTACCTGATCAACAGTGTAAATGTTCGAAATAATGTAAGCCAGATAAGTGGTTGACTGGATGTATCTTTCAGCTAACATCGACAGGTAATATACTTTAGAAACATTCCCATTAGGCGAAGTAACCTGTACTTTGTCATCCACGGCAATATAACCATCCAATCTTTCCTGACCCATATTATTCAGCAGTTTAATTGAAGCACCGGCAGAAGCAACAAGATTTCCAAGGAAAGTGGCAACATCTGTTCCTCTGGGTACAAATTCTATTAACAGGTCTTTCTGGGCAACACTGTAAATATCAGAAGTTATAAAAGCATCGTTTTCTGTTGCTGTTGGAATCAGCTGATAAATAATCTGAGTTACACCGTTTTCTGCAGTTACACTAAGATAGGTGTTGCTGTTTACAGTAACGTTTACATAGGTAGTATCAAAGTTTAAGGTTATCAGTGGAACATAAGCACCTTTACCATCGATAATATCTAATGTTGCACCAGCCGGAATCTGAATGTTAGCCATAATGGTTCTGAGTGTTGTACCATAATCAAAGCCTTTTACATTCCCAATTCCTGCTTCAACCTCTTCAGTTCCGCTTTTCGGTTGCTGGTCAATGCTTACAGTATATCTAGATGAAGTGATAACTGCATTTGAACTTAATCCATCAGGAGAAACGGTCAGAATGTATTTTGTAATATTTGTGCTGTCAGCTGACATTACAACCAACGTATCAGTATTACTTAATGCAGAGGCACCTTCAACGATTCCGGCAGCACCTTTAATTGTCAATACTTGCTTTTCATTGGCTTTAATAATATTGCCAAGGAATGTAGCAGCAGTGGTTCCAGTGGTGATACCTTTAATCGATTCATTCCATTTGTAACCCTCGCTAACTTTATAAACAACTGAAGAAATTGTTGATTTATAATCTGTTACAGCATACATGTAGTGTTTTCCCAGGTCTTTGGTATCATTTAAGATATTGTTTGGCCATCCGGTGCCATTGCGTTCCCAATAAGCAGGGTCATAACGTAACCATTCGGTATCAGCTTCATTGGTTCCAAAAGATCCTTTATATGCATCTTT
>DPCJ01000118.1:11682-22350 GCA_003516705.1 Prolixibacteraceae bacterium
AAACTTGCATTCCATCCCCATGTTGATGCAGCTTGTCCTCCTACAAAAACATCACCCGGATAAACCAGAGGATTTACGTTCAGGTCTTCTACTAAAACACCTGGTGTAATACTCCATTGAGCTTCATCAACCCATTTATAACCAGGTACATATTTCATGTAACGTTGTGGCCAGTTGTCAACACCCGAATTCTGGGTAATGGCATCAGATGGGCTTGCTACCCTTGCAAACATGAGCATATAATTACTTAAATCAATAATTTGATTTCCCGGGTTGCAGATTTCAACAAAACCATTACTCCACATATCCTGGAATACAAGTTCTGACAGGAATGGTTCTGCATTATAAGGTTGTACATTTTCTGGGTCCAGTTCTTTTACTAATTCAACTGAATATACATATTGTGTAGTATCATCCTCAGCTGAAACTGTGAAAGTGATAGTTCTTTGTTCTTTGGTTCCAATAAGCGAAGTGGCTCTTTTTACCTGTACACTCGAATTTAACCGTTCTGTTTTAGCAACCAATGCCGGAATGTTTTTGATATCTTTCGGAATTTGTATTGTGTAGTTGAAACCGGTTCCAACAAAATTTGGAATGGTATCGCCTTTCCACCCGAAAAGTCCTTTTAAGTATTCAGGTATATCCGGCCAGGTAATTGCACTCAGATATGCATTATGGTTAGGCCTGATTCCATTAACTTTAATGTAATATTCTTTTACACTTCCGTTTTCAGCAGTAACCTTCAAGACATCGCCATTTTTCAAATCAGGTCTTTCAATATTATCAACCCAAACAATTTCCCAATTGGCTTTTGGCGCTTTTTCGAGATATTGAAATAGTGTATCAACTCTGGTTGCATAAGGTATCCCGAATAAACTGTTTGTAATAGTGTCTTTTCCCGGTGCATTTTCAGTAACTTTAAATACATCTGCATTTCCCGAAATTATCCTGCCATAATAACCGTTTGCATTGGTTCTGTATTTTGGAACAACAATATTGTCGCTGTTTTTTGGTGCTTGCAAAATAATGTCAAAGGTTTCCCTTTCGAGTTTCGAACCACAGGCATAAAATGTAATCTTATCACCTGTACGGGCAGAAACATAAGCTGAGTCTTCACGACTGGTTGAAAGATCATAGAACCAAGCCAACCCTGGTTTTTTCTCGAATTGTTCCACTAAAGCGTCTAAACGGCGAACTCCCCAAGGCACTGTAATTGTTTTGGCGGTCCAGTCAACTTGTAATGTAGAAGAAACCAAGGTGTTTGTATTCAGTTTGTAATCGCCATGATTTCCTGGTGTCCAGTATGCTGCACGCCAGGAATGTAAATCAGCAAAAGGAAGTGGTATTACAATCCATTCTGAATCATCTTCTCCAACTCCGCGGGCATTGGCAAAATCGAGGTTACCATTTTTAACACTGAATTTACGGACAAGTATTGAGTTTCCGGTAGCATCTGTAACACCAGCCACATCATAAGCTTGGTCCATGTTACGGCCATCGGTGCCATCAAATACACCACCAACCTGGTCAATAATTACAGAGTCAGTTCCGTTAATGTGTTGTTCAAGGTACCACCCATTTCTGCCATTCCAGGTAACTAAAACATCGTTGCCTACTGTTACACTGTCGGTTGCTGCTCCAGCCGGATTTGATTCCGGGTTGTGAATTTGCATATCGGCAAACTCCCAGTACTCTTTCTGTGTTATGCGTTCACTGAATTTGTCCGGAAATAATGGATACATTTCCTCAGTGTAATCTCTAACAGTAGCTACAACAAAACTTTCTCCGGGCTGCAATTCCTTTTCCGGTAAACGCAATTCAGGTGATGCGTTGTAGATTTCGTTCCACGGCCCAATCATACCAACCTTAAAGTTGCTTAATTGTACCGGTTCAGTACCCATATTTGTTAATTCAAAATAAGATTGATCGGCCCTGAATGAATTTGATTCAGTAAAGATCAATGTACTGATTGTGTCCTCCTGGGCTTGCAAAAACAATCCCGACGACACGAACATCATGATAAGTAAAAGTCTTAATCTCATAGTCTCTTTCGTTTAAATTAATACTTAAAAATTGATTATAGTAGTAACAAATATGCCATTTTATTTTTTTACCATCAACAGTAAACAATCCAAATCGGGTACTACATATCGTTCATTAATGCAAGATTTATTGCATTTCATTTTAGTTTGTACTTCTTTTTAAATTTTAGTTGAAACCAGAGTTTGAAAAAACAAATGACAATACATTATTCACAAATAACCAATACAATTTTAAAACATACTTTACCGGAAATATTGTCATCTTTTTCAGTTCTGCTCAATTTTTGTTTTTCCGCTCATTTAAAAGCTGCAGTTTGTATTTTTAGTATATCCTGATTAACCGGTGACTAATAAAATTAAAGAGGTAGTTTTTTTAGGCAGCACAATTAATTACATTTGCGCTGGTTTTAAATAACGATTGAAACATAGAAACATGGCATTACTGAACAGTATTTTAGGAAAATTATTTGGAAATAAATCGGACAGAGACATCAAGGAAGTTACACCGGTTGTTGCCAAAATCAAAGAGGAATATTCACGAATCAGCAAGCTTTCGAATGATGGATTACGGGAAGAATCGGACCGCATAAAACAAATTATCGACGAAAGAATAAAACCTGAGGAAGACGAAATTAATCAACTGAAAATTGAGGTTGAAGATGCTGATATTCAGGAAAGTGAAAAAATATATGAAAAAATTGACAAGCTCGAATCGCAGATTGACACCAAACTCGAGGAAGTTTTAAATGAGGTTTTACCAGCTGCTTTTGCTTTGGTAAAAGAAACTGCCCGAAGGTTTGTTGAAAACGAAAATGTTGAAGTAACAGCCCGCGATTACGACCGCGACCTTGCAGCTGCCAGAAACAGCGTAATTATAAATGGCAACAAAGCCATCTGGAAAAACAAATGGATAGCCGGGGGTACCGAAATTGTCTGGAACATGGTACATTATGATGTTCAGTTAATTGGAGGTATTGTACTGCACCAGGGCAATATTGCCGAAATGGCTACAGGTGAGGGAAAAACTCTTGTCGCAACACTGCCTGTTTTCCTGAATGCCCTTACACGCCGGGGCGTTCATATCGTAACTGTAAACGATTATCTCTCGAAACGCGATGCTGAATGGATGGGGCCATTGTATGAATTTCATGGACTGACAGTGGATTGTATCGACAAACACCAGCCCAATTCCGAAGCCCGCAGAAAGGCATACAATGCCGACATTACTTTTGGTACAAATAACGAGTTTGGTTTCGACTATCTGCGCGACAATATGTCAATTAACCCTGAAGACCTTGTTCAGCGCAAACATCATTATGCAATTGTGGATGAGGTTGACTCGGTTTTAATTGACGACGCCCGTACTCCGTTAATTATTTCAGGCCCGGTACCAAAAGGCGAAAACCAGCAGTTTGAAGAGATGAAAAGTTATGTTGAGAAAGTTTATAAAGCTCAGCGTGATCTGGTGAACCAGATTTTTATCGATGCAAAAAAGTTGTTGACAAAAGAAAACGCTACAGCCGACGAAAAGCGTGAAGGTGGATTATTGTTGTTACGGGCACACAAAGGGTTGCCCAAAAACAAATCGATTATAAAATTCCTCAGCGAGGAAGGAATGCGGGCAATTTTGCAAAAAACAGAAAACTTCTACATGCAGGAAAACAATAAAAACATGCATGTGGTAACCGACCCGCTCTTTTTTATTATCGAAGAAAAACAAAACTCGGTTGAACTTACTGATAAAGGGATTGAATATATTTCACGTGGTTTCGAGGATCCTGAGTTCTTCGTTTTGCCCGATATGGGTGCTAAAATGGCAGACCTTGAACATTCAGGTCTTGATCCTGAAAAGCTGATCGAAGAAAAAGACAGGTTAACACAGGATTATTCCGTAAAATCGGAAAGGGTACACACAATCAACCAGCTTTTTAAAGCATATACCATGTTCGAAAAGGATGTGGAATATGTAATTATGGACAACAAAATTAAAATTGTTGATGAGCAAACGGGCCGTATTATGGAAGGCCGGCGTTATTCCGATGGTTTACACCAGGCAATTGAAGCCAAGGAAAATGTGAAAGTTGAGGCCGCAACGCAAACTTTTGCCACAATCACCCTACAGAATTACTTCAGAATGTACCATAAACTGGCAGGTATGACAGGTACAGCTGAAACCGAAGCCGGTGAGTTCTGGGATATCTACAAACTCGAAGTGGTGGTAATTCCAACCAATCGGTCGGTTGTACGCAAAGACCACGAAGATTTGGTTTATAAAACCAAACGCGAAAAATACAATGCTGTAATTGACGAAATTGTAAACCTGAATAATGCCGGACGCCCGGTTCTGGTGGGTACTACTTCTGTAGAGATTTCTGAATTGCTGAGCAGGATGTTAAAAATGAAAAACATTAAACACAACGTGCTTAATGCAAAACTGCATGCCCGCGAAGCCGAAATTGTTGCCGAAGCCGGACAAACCGGAACTGTTACAATTGCAACAAATATGGCGGGGCGTGGAACCGATATCAAACTTACCGATGCAGTTAAAAAGGCTGGTGGTTTGGCAATTATTGGTACCGAACGGCATGATTCGCGCCGTGTTGACCGCCAGTTGCGTGGTCGTGCCGGACGACAGGGAGACCCCGGTTCATCGCAGTTCTACGTTTCGCTGGAAGACGATTTGATGCGTCTCTTTGGTTCAGGCCGTATTTCGGGAATCATGGATAAACTGGGTCTCAAAGAAGGCGAAGTGATTCAGCATTCAATGATTTCTAAATCGATTGAACGTGCTCAGAAAAAAGTGGAAGAAAACAACTTCGGAATCAGGAAACGCTTGCTCGAATACGATGATGTGATGAATGCACAGCGTGAAGTTATTTATAAAAAACGCCGTCATGCTTTGTTTGGAGAGCGCCTTGAGGTTGATTTGCTCAACATGATGTACGACACAGTTGAGGAGTTGGTGAATGAACACCACAGCGCTGAAGATTTCGAGGATTTCAATATGGAACTTTTGCGTGTGCTCTCTTTGGAATCGCCTGTAAATGAAGAAGATTTCAGGAAAATGAACCCTACTGAAATCTCGGATGTTATTTTCGAAAAAATGATTGCAGCTTACAACCGAAAAGTGGATGCAATTTCGAAACAGGCTTTCCCCGTCATTAAACACGTTTACGAAACTAAAAAAGAGGTGTATCAAAATATTGTAGTCCCGATTTCTGACGGGAAAAAGGTTTTTCAGATTATCTGTAATCTCGAAAAAGCTTACAATAACAAGGGGAAAGAACTTGTAAAATCTTACCAGAAACAAATTGTTTTACGTACCATCGACGAGGCCTGGAAAGAGGAACTTCGCGAAATGGACGACCTGAAACAGTCTGTACAAAACGCTACTTACGAACAGAAAGACCCATTGCTGATTTACAAATTCGAGTCGTTTAACCTGTTTAAACAAATGGTTGGCAAAGTAAACCGTGATGTGGTTTCTACCATGATGAAAGGTTACATTCCAACTCAGAACCCCGACCAGATTCGCGAAGCTGAAGCCCGTAAACGGATTGATATGAGCAGGTTTAAAACACAGAAATCGGAATTGCCTGGTGCCGATAATCCGATGGAAGGAGCCAACACACAAACGCAGGAAAGGGCAAAACCACAGCCTGTTGTGGTTGAAAAACACGTGGGCAGAAACGACCCGTGCCCTTGTGGAAGTGGCAAAAAATACAAACAGTGCCACGGTCGTGGATTAGGCGAATAATTAATATTAACAGAATCAGAATTGCAGGTTATGATAGAAATGCTCAGTTTTATTCATTGGAATGCCAGTCCCGAAATTTTTAATCTCGGTCCGCTTTCGGTTCGCTGGTACGGATTACTTTTTGCATCCGGGTTTTTATTAGGGTATTATATTGGCGAGTGGATGCTGAAATCGGAAAATGTGAGTCAGAAATGGATCGACAGCCTGTTTTTCTATATCATTATTGCCACAATTATCGGTGCGCGTTTAGGTCATGTTTTTTTCTACGGATGGGATTACTATTCACAACATCCGGCTGAAATTTTTATGGTTTGGCATGGAGGTTTGGCCAGTCATGGCGGAACTCTCGGTATTTTAATTGCGTTAATCATTCATTCAAAACTGATTACAAAACGTTCGGTGCTCTGGACTGTGGACAGAATTGTTGTACCAACAGCACTCGTGGCTGCGTTTATCCGGCTTGGAAACCTCATGAATTCTGAAATTTATGGCATTCAAACCAAATTGCCGTGGGGTTTTATTTTCGAACGCAATGGCGAAACTGTGGCTAAACATCCAACTCAGATTTATGAAGCACTGGTTTACCTGTTTACCTTTGTTTTGCTGATGTTTCTTTATGTCAAAACAAGAATCAGATACAAGGAGGGATTTATATTTGGAATTTTCTTTATACTGATTTTTGGTTCACGCTTTTTAATCGAATACATCAAAGAAGACCAGGAAGCTTTTGAGGCAGGAATGGCTTTAAACATGGGCCAGTGGCTGAGTATTCCGTTTGTAATTGCCGGTGTGATACTCGCTGCAAGAGCCATAAAACTACCCGAAAAAATTTATACGAACAAGTAGGTTTTAATTAAAAATCCGTATTCCGAAATAGAAATTGCGGGGTTCCGATGGTCCGTAAATATAGCCGCTGTCGCGATATTTTCCCGAGTCAAAATCGTTCTGGTATTGATTGAAAATATTTCCTGCTCCGCCAAAGAATTCGACCGATGAATCAAGCCGCGCTGCATTCACAGTATATGAGATTTTAATATTTGTTTCAAAAAATGCAGGTGATTCAGCAAGAATATCATTTTGAACTGTTCCCTGGTTTCCGGGTACACCGTAATGCGGAACCAGCATCGGTCCGGTGTATATTCCCGAAAGTACAGTTTTAAACTTTTCCGCTGGCGACCAGGTTAAAGTATAATATCCATACGCGTTTGGAGTTCGCAGATAATCTTTGCTGCCGGGTAATTCTTCCGACCATTTTACCGGCTCGTCGTACAAACTTTTTTGCAATGTTAAACCGGTTTCAGCCTGTAATTTTCGGTTAAAATTGGCGCGCAGTTCAAGCGTGGTTCCCATTACCTGGCTGTTTCCGCCGTTCTGTTTTTGCATAATTGAGTTGCCTTTGGCATCAGTACCTGTTTCTTCAAGAATAAAAGCATCTTTCAGGCGGGTATAAAATCCTTCAAGCGTAAATCCGACGATGTGTTTCTCGCTGGCTTTATCCCAGTTTAATGATGTACTCCAGCTTTGCGAACGCTCTTCTTTCAGGTTGTCGGCAAGTTCAACGGTTTGAATACCTCCGCCGGCAAAAGCAATGTGCATGTCGGAGTCGAAAGCCTGCGGAGCCCTGAATCCGGTTGACCATGATAACCTGAACTGCGCATTAGTGGTGGGTTTCAGCAGAAATGATACCCGTGGATTAAATATCATATTGTCAACAAAGTTGTGTTTGTCGGCCCTGATACCGGTGAGTAACGTCATTCTTGTATTGATAGCCCAGTCGCTTTGCAAAAAAGTTCCGAAATTTTTGGTAGTCTGGTCGGTGAGGTAGCTGTAAGTTTTTATCTCGTCAAAAACATCATCGAGAATGTATTCAGCTCCGAGGGTAAAAACATTGGTTCCTTCCAGAAAACCGTGAAAAGTATGGTTTACCTGGCTTCCGGCCTGAACCGTATAATTTGCAGAGGTTCCGTATGGCGGATTATTATTGTATTCCTGTTTTCCTGTCAGGTCATCAGGCGAAATGCCTGTAAAATGTTTCCTGTCGGTGTTTTGACCGGCAACATACAATGCCAGAGTCGTCTGGTTGTTATCGCTTGTAAGTTCGTAGTCGATTCCACCGGTTAAAATATTATGCACCCGTTCTTCCGACTGTTCGGCGAGGTACGCCGCTTTGTCAGTCATTTCGCCACCATACCTGTATTCATGCAAACTGGAAAAATTGGCTTCAAGCTTCTGATTTTCGTTGATTTTGAAAAATGAATTGATACCGAAAGAGTTGTTGTACAATTTTGGCAGTTCTGAGAAATTATCGTTATTCGAATCAAACCAATCGCGATTTCGGTAAGAGGTGTACAATGCCATTCCTGCATTTCTTTTTTGCGAAAGTGCAGTGAGTGTTCCGTTTACCGAAAAATCGTTGGCGCTCCCACCAACCACCGACTCGTTTAAACTCACCTTGTAGGAGTTTCGTTGTGGCATCCGAGTGATAATGTTTACAGTGCCACCAATTGCACTCGAACCATAAAGCGCCGAAGCGCCACCGCGAACAATTTCAATCCGCTCAACCATTTCGGTGGGCATTTGCTCCAATCCGTATAACCCGGTGAGCGGACTGAAAACCGACCGGCTGTTGACCAGAATCTGGCTGTATGCTCCACCCAATCCGTTCATCCTGAGTTGAGAATAGTTGCAGGTCTGACAATCAGTTTCCATGCGGAGTCCCGGCTGAAAATTAAGCGATTCGGAAACAGTTTGCGCCGCAATATTTTCAATCGATTTTGAGTCCATTACCCCAACAATTACAGCGCTTTCGGTTTGTCGTTTAAAAGTTTTCGTTCCTGTAATCACCACTTCATCCACTTTTATAAAGTCCTCTTCAATGTCAAATTTTACTTCGAGAGTCTGGTCAGGCTTAAGTTCAATTTCTTTTTTCTGAGTTTTGTACCCAATCATTTTGGCCACAATAACATGTTTCCCAATCGGTAGGTCAACCAGAATGTAATGGCCTGTAATATCAGTAGTTGTGCCTATTGTAGTATTTTCGATATAAATATTTACGAATGGAATATGTTCGCCTTTCGAAACTACATGGCCCGTGATAACTGCATCGTTACCGTGTTGTGCTGTAACACGCAATTGCTGTAAAATCAGTAAAATAGCAAATATTAAAAAAGTCCTCATTTTGATATTGAATTAAAAAGTACATACAGATGTAAAAAACTGCGGGGTTAAATTGTTTAAAATAATTATAAATAACAGGTTAAAAAATCCATTTAGCCTTAAAATGCTGCATTTTAAAACAGCTTTTGCTCAACCATTCATATGAAATATTGTTAATATTGAAAAATAAGACTTTGAGGTATTTTGTTCTGACGGTTAAAATGATTTATTTTGCGCCAAATCAGAAAATTTAAAACGAAATAAGATGCTTGAAATTGGAAAATATTCGATGGTTACATTAACCTACGATTTACACATTGATGACGAAAATGGTGAATTGGTTGAACAGGCAACAGAAGTGCAGCCACTTGAATTTTTGTACGGAGCAGGTGCTATGTTACCTAAATTTGAGTCGCAACTTGCAGGTTTGAGTGAGGGTCAGCCATTTACCATCAAATTGGGCAAAAAAGATGCTTATGGTGAAGTGAATGAAGATGCTATTGTGGAATTGCCAAAACACGTTTTTCTTGTTGGCGGAAAATTTGACGAAGAGCTCGTTAAAATTGGCAACACCGTGCCAATGATGAGCAGCAATGGTCAAAGATTAAATGGTCTTGTGATTGAAGTGAATGATGAAGTGGTTACCATGGACTTTAATCATCCGCTTGCAGGAGAAGACCTGTATTTTGCAGGAAAAGTGATTGGAGTAAGGGAAGCTTCAGATGAAGAAGTGGCCGGAATTCTTTCAGGTGGAGGTGGTGGTTGCGGTTGTGGAAGCGGTGGTTGCGGCTCGGGCTGCGACGACGACTCCTGCGATAGCGGTCATTCTCACGGAGGATGCGGCTGTGGCTGCTAACCCACATTTTGTATATTAATTACATTTAATTATTTTAACCTCGTTTTCTGAAATACACAGAAAACGAGGTTTTTTATTTATCATGAATACATTTGGACAAATTTTCAGGCTTACCTCTTTTGGTGAGTCACACGGACGTGGAATTGGCGGAATAATTGACGGCTGCCCAGCCGGGGTAATGCTTGATGTTGAACAAATTCAGGCTGAACTGGCAAGACGAAAACCCGGCCAGTCAAAAATCACCACACAGCGTCAGGAGCCGGACCAGGTTGAATTTCTTTCAGGAATTTTTGAAGGCAAAACACAGGGAACACCGATTGCTTTTGCCGTTTGGAATAAAGATCAGCATTCGGCTGATTATAACGACCTGAAAAATATTTATCGTCCGTCACATGCCGATTTTACTTATATGCAAAAGTATGGAACCCGCGATCATCGCGGCGGAGGCCGTTCGTCGGCCCGCGAAACCATTGCCCGCGTGGTTGCTGGTGCGATTGCCAAACAAATTCTGAACAAAGTCGGAGTTAAAATTCAGGCATTTGTGTCGCAGGTAGGTGAGGTAAAACTCGAAAAACATTACACAGAACTTGATTTGTCGCAAACTGAATCAAATATTGTTCGTTGCCCCGATGCTGAAATCGCTGAGAAAATGATTGACCGCATTATGCAGGCCGGAAATGACAAGGACACTGTGGGCGGTGTTATTACAGGCGTTGTTAACGGTGTACCTGCCGGTTGGGGCGAACCTGTTTTTAATAAACTGCACGCCGATTTGGGTTTTGCGATGCTGGGAATTAACGCAGTAAAAGGTTTTGAGTACGGTTCTGGATTTGAAGGAACAAAACTCAGCGGCTCGC
>DPCJ01000054.1:0-5438 GCA_003516705.1 Prolixibacteraceae bacterium
TTGTCGAAGTACAGGAAGCCATTGACGCGGGAGCTGACATAATTATGCTCGATAATATGAGTTCGGAGATGATGGCAGAAGCCGTTAAACTCATCAACAAACGTGCAAAAATCGAGGCATCAGGAAACATGACGCTGAAACGTATAAGGAAAGTGGCTGCAACCGGAGTCGATTACATATCGATCGGAGCACTTACTCATTCTGTAAAAGCGCTTGATATTAGTCAGAGAATTATTGATTAATGGAATGAACCTGGTAATCGATATAGGAAATACACGCACCAAGTTTTCGGTTTTTAACAAAGGCGAAGTTTTAATTACAGTGCCGGTTGAAGAATTCAAACCTGAACATATTGATGTTTTGCAAAACGAGCACCCACAATTGAAAAAGGTAATTATTTCGGCAGTTAAGGATTATTCGCCCAAATTAAAAACAGCGCTGCAAAACCGGTTCGACAGTTTTATTGAACTTGATGCAAACACCCCGCTTCCAATCGAAAACCTTTACAAAACCCCTGAAACATTAGGAAAAGACAGAATTGCAGCAGCCGTTGGAGGCTTTGATTTATACCCTGAAACCAACCTTCTGATTATTGATGCAGGTACTGCAATAACTTATGATTTGGTGAATGACAAAGGCCAGTATCTTGGTGGAAATATCTCACCCGGAATTGATATGCGGTTCCAGGCACTTCATCATTTTACAGGCAAATTGCCTTTGGTTAAGCAACAACCTTTCGGCAAGTTATTCGGTACTGGAACTGAAGAAGCCATTGCGGCAGGCGTGCAACACGGAGTGGTTTTTGAAGTGGACAAAGCCATCGAAACTTTTAAGGATTTTTATAAAAATTTAAAAGTTATTATTACAGGTGGAAATGCCGATTTTTTTGATAACAAATTAAAAAACTCTTTCTTTGTGCACTTTAATTTAATAGCCTTGGGTTTAAACCGCATATTGGAATATAATGAGGAAATATAGCAGAGCAGGATTTTTAGTCGGGTTAATATTGTTTCCGGCATTACTATTCGCGCAATTTAACAACAACACTTCATCACCCTATTCGCGATACGGACTTGGCGAATTGCACTCATACAGTTTCGGAAGATCAACTGCAATGGGTGGCGCATCAATTGCCAGTCGCAACGGGCAACAAATCAACCTGGCCAATCCGGCAGCATATTCAGCTATCGATTCGTTGGGTTTTATGTTCGAGTTTGGAATTGATGGGAAAGCATCAAATTTTAAAAACGACCTTGGCAGTTCTTTCCAATCGGACGTAAATTTCCAATATTTCGCCATGAATTTTCAGGTTAGCAACTCGTTTGGCACGAGTCTGGGGTTGGTTCCGTTTTCAGATGTTGGATACAATGTAGTAATTGAAGAGAACATTGAAAATACAGGGGATGTTATTACGACCTATTATGGTGCGGGTACTATTTCAAAAGCTTTCTTAGGACTGGCTTTTGAACCTTGGCCATTTGTTTCAGTGGGCACCAACATGAGCTATTTCTTTGGAATGCTAAACCGGAATGCTGAAGTTGTATTCCTTGATGCAAATGATTTTTATTCCATTCAACAATACAAAAGTTTGAGAGTTTCCGATTTTAGTTTTGATTTCGGAGCACAATTCACAATACCACTCAACAACAAAAACAAAATTATATTAGGTGCTGTTTTCGAAAAAAATCCAAAATACAATTCCAAGTATTCCGATATAACACAAAAAAACCTGTCAACCAGCTCAAGTGTTGACCAGGACACACTGTATTTTGCAGAAGAAAAAGACGGAACGATTGAATACCCGATTATGTATGGCGGTGGAATCTCTTTTGTGAAACAGGACAAACTTGAAATTAATGCAGATTTTTATCATCAGAATTGGAAGCAGGCCAAATTTCTTGGCGACAAAAGCAATTTTTTAACAGATTTAAATAAATTTGCGCTCGGTGCTGAATGGATACCCGATAAATTTTCCATCAGAAACTTTTACAGTCGTGTTGCCTATCGTGTTGGGTTTAACTACGAACAAACATATCTGGTTTTTAATAATCAGCAGATAAACCAGTTTGGCATAAGTTTTGGAGTTGGGTTACCGGTTTACCGTTCGAAATCTACTATAAACGTTGCAGCAGAGTTCGGGAAAAAAGGAACAACAGAAAACAACCTTGTTCTTGAAAATTATGCCCGTTTAAACCTGATGGTTAACTTATATGATTTATGGTTCATTCAGCGAAGATTTGATTAGAAAATTGATTAAAACAGTATAATTATGAAAACACTATCACGCATATCATTTTTATTCGCCTTAATTGTTCTTACGGCCGTTTACACAACAATGGCCCAGAGAGTTATAAAAGGCACCGTTTACATGGACGGTGAACCTGCATCGGGGGTTACAGTCGAAGCACACAAAGGAAGTTCGATGATGACCAGCTTCGATGGCAAATACGAAGTTACTGCAGATGCAAAATCAAAATACCTGAAATTCACATTGCTGGCTACCGGAGAAGCAAAAAAATTTGATCTCGTTGAAGGATCTAATAACGAAATCGATTTCGCCTTTACCGGTACTCTTCCCGCTGCTGGTGGCAATGTGGCTGATGAAGATGCAAAAGGTGATATTGTTTTAAAAACATTAGAAGAGCTGCTCAAAGAGCAAGACAAAGATTTTATGAATCAATTGTCTCTTTACGGCGAATTCTACAAACAAGAAGACTATAAATCAGCTTTACCTCACTGGCAGGTATTGTATGAAAAATATCCAAAATCAACATTGAATATTTATATCCACGGAGCTAAAATCTTTGAATACCTAATCGAGAATTCAAGTACCGACGAGGAACGCGATAAACATATCGACGAATTTATGAAGAGTTACGATAAACGTATTAAATATTTTAACAGCAAAGGTTTTGTACTTGGTCGTAAAGGTTCTTCATGGCTCGAATACAAACTCAGCGATAAAAGAACAAATCCACTTGAAGGTGATGCATTGAAAACTGCACTTCAGACGGGTTATGAATGGTTGACTCTTTCGGTTGAAGAGGAAAAAGCAAACACCGAACTTCCTGTATTCCTTCTGCTGATGCAAACTTCACGTTCTCTCTTTAAATTGGGCGCATTACCAAAAGAAGATGTTGTAAAAAATTACGACAAATGCACCACCCTGTTGAACGAAATTGAAGCCAATACAAAAGACGAATCAAAACTTAAAGAAATAAAAGAAATTCAACCATACATTGAAACACTGTTTGGCACTTCGGGTGCTGCCGATTGCGATGCACTGATTAATATTTACACACCACAATTCCAGGCAAAAGGCAACGATGTTGAATTTATTAAATCAATGTTACGCCGCCTCCGTCAGGCAAAATGCGACAATAGCGAACTGATTGAACAGGCAACAATAAAATTATATGAACTCGACCCATCGGCTGAGGCAGCATTTAATATGGCCCGCGGATACCTTAAAAAAGACAATATCGAACTTGCAAAAAAATATTATC
The DNA here is from genome assembly GCA_003516705.1 of Prolixibacteraceae bacterium. Lineage (GTDB taxonomy): Bacteria > Bacteroidota > Bacteroidia > Bacteroidales > Prolixibacteraceae > Draconibacterium. The sequence continues at coordinate 3,507 of DPCJ01000054.1, forward strand.
AGCAGGCAATTGACCAGGAAAAAGATCCAAAATTGCTGGCAACATATTATTACGAGAGTGCTGTATTGCTTTTTGTTAAACAAAATGCGTATTCAGAGGCTCGCGAAATGGCAAGAAAAGCGCTATCGCTCGATCCTGATTTGTGCGATGCGAACATGCTGATTGGCAATATTTATGTCGAAGCTTCCCGTTCATTCAATGCCGAAGGCATTCATAAATCAGCCGTTTTCTGGGTCGCAGCCGACTATTATAACAAAGCCCGCAAAGGTGATGATTGTGCGGCCGATGCTGCAAACAAAGCAGCAGAACTCAGAAAATATTTCCCAAACAAGGAAGAAGGCTTTATGGAAGGGTTGAAAGAAGGCCAAACATATAAAGTTGGAGGCTGGATTAATGAATCAACAACAGTCAGGTACTAAAACTACCAATTGGTTAAAAACTTTAAGTATTGCAGCTCTTGTTACAGGAGCTGCAATACTTTTTACTGGCTGCCAAAAAAACAACATCGAAGAAATTAAGGCATTCTATACAACTGAAAGTTTGCCCATACAGGAAGCAACCAACTTCGAAACACTTTTCACCGATTCAGGCCAGGTCCGGTTTTCGCTAAAAGCGCCCAAACTTCTTCGTTTCGAAGCCGACGGACGCGATTACACTGAATTTCCTGAAGGATTGGAACTGGTAAAATATGACGAACACCAGAAAGTAATTTCAAGTATTACAGCAAACTACGCCCGACAGTATTTAGCCGATCACAAATGGGAAGCAAAAAACAATGTAATTGCCACAAATGCCAATGGCGACACACTAAAGACGGAAGTACTTTATTGGGAAGAAAAAAATGAGAGGATTTATACCGATGAGTTTGTGAAAATTATTCGTACCGACCAGATAATTACAGGAATCGGATTTACCTCGGACCAGAAAATGCAAAACTGGAAAATCAGGGATCCAAAAGGAACAATTTACGTCAGTGTAAATAATCAGCAACAGTCAGCTGATACAACGCAAAACATCAACCGGAACGTAAAAACCGATGCTGAACCGCTGAAAGGAGTACTTCAAATGAACAAACCAGCTCAATAATTCACTCGAACCGTAAAACACTAATTTTTAAAACAACATTCCCAAAGCAACCATCACTAAAATTAGACGATGAGAATGTGCAAACTCTCATCTTATAAAATCGAAATTCTGATCTATCACAATAATCACACTAACAATGAGTTAGACAACAAAAATTTGTCATTTACAAAAAAAAATCAATTTCAAGGTTAAATATTTAAAATTGTTATCTTCGTAGCGCTAAAAAATTAAGTAAAATCATATAAAAACACTGTTATTCAATGGCAACGTTACAAACGATTAGAAACAGAGCGGGATTATTAATAGCAATTGTAATCGGTATTTCATTGGCCGCTTTTATTTTGGGCGATTTGCTCCAAAGCGGGTCATCCATTCTTCAAAGAAATCAAATGGAAGTAGGCGAAATTAACGGAGAATCAATACAATACCCCGAGTTTCAAAAACAGGTTGAAGAACTTGGCGAAATTTATAAACAAAATACACAGCAATCGCAACTCGACGAAAATGGCTGGTCGCAGGTAAGAGAACAAACCTGGCAAACCATGGTTCAGGAAATTGTGATGAGTGACGTTTACGATGACCTCGGAATTGAAGTGAGCTCTGACGAATTGTTTGACATGTTACAGGGAGCCAACCTCCACCCTATTATTCAACAGTTATTTCGTAACCCGAATACAGGCCAGGTTGATCGTGGCGCAGTGGTTAATTTCCTTAAAAACCTCGATACAAATGTGGCACCCGAACAGCGTGCTTACTGGTTGTACCTCGAAAAACAAATTGTTAACGAACGCATGCAATCGAAATATGCAGGAATGGTTGGTAAAGGTTTATATGTATCGGTGCCCG
>DPCJ01000054.1:5540-24841 GCA_003516705.1 Prolixibacteraceae bacterium
AAAATGCTGTATATGGTCCTTATTTCGAAAACGATGCTTATTTCCTGGCAAAAGTTGACACACTTGCCATGTTACCCGACTCCGTTAAAGCACGTCATATTTTATTAAGAGTAACCACCCAGGAAGAGTTGGCTGGCGCACAAAAACTGGCTGACAGTTTAAAAACTGTTATTGAAAAAGGTGCTGATTTCAGTGTATTGGCCTTGCAGTATTCAACCGACCAGGGTTCGGCTGTAAACGGTGGCGATTTAGGCTGGTTTGGTCGCGGCCAGATGGTTAAACCTTTTGAAGATGCTGCATTTAATAATGCAAAAAATGAAGTTTCTATTGCAATAAGTCAATTCGGAATACATGTCGTTCAAACTACCGACAAAGGAAAACCAACCTTACAGGCACAGGTTGCTTTCCTTGTGCACAATGTTGTACCAAGTACCCGTACCGAACAGGAAATTTATGGTGAGGCAAGTAAATTTGCCAGTGCAAACAATACTTCAGAAAAATTCAATGCAGCTATTGTTGCTGAAAAACTGAATAAAAGAGTTGCTTCAGTTCGCGAAACAGATTTAAACATTGTTGGTTTGGAAAATGCCCGTATTTTGGTGAGAGCCGCTTATGAAGCCAATGTTGGAGATGTTTTGAAGACTTCTCAGGAATCGCCGATTTTTGAATTGGGCAACAACTTTGTGATAGCCGTTCTTACAAAGGCAACGGAAGAAGGCGAAGCTACTTTCGAAGATGCCAAAACGCGTGTGGAACTTGCTGTTCTGAAACAGAAAAAAGCTGAAATGCTCGTTAAAAAAGCTGCCGGAGCTGCTGAAGGAAAAACAGATCTGTACAGCGTGGCTAACGCACTCGGAACTGATGTAAAAAATGCGGCCAACGTTGATTTCAATGGCTTCTCGATACCCGGACTTGGTATGGAGCCTGCCTTGGTGGGAACTGTAACAAGCATGGATGCCAACAAGCTGTCAAGACCAGTTGAAGGTAACAACGGAGTTTATATAGCAATGGTAACATCAGTGAGCCAAAGTCCTGATCCGGGAGTTAAAAACGAACAAACCCGTCTTGCACAGAGTATGTTTTACAGGGCTACATCGCAGGCCGTTGAAAGCCAACGAAAAAAAGCTGAAATCACCGACAAAAGAGCTAAATTCTATTAATAGAAAAATACTATATAAATAAGAAGGCCGGTTTTCTGTTTGAAAAGCGGCCTTCTTATTTTATCCAGAACAAAATAAATCACAACCAATCTCCACCACAAATCTCAATCAATCCCGATTATTCTTTTTATGCTCTTACTAACACATACAATGAATCAACAGATAAACTCCTGCAGCAAGCGCAGAACCAATTACAGGTCCAACAACCGGAATCCAGGCATAGGCCCAATCATTCGCATCTTTATTTGGGAGAGGAAGCAGCGTATGAACTATTCGTGGCCCTAAATCTCGGGCAGGATTGATGGCATAACCTGTTGTTCCGCCCAGACTCAAGCCGATTGCAAAAACAACAAATGCAACAGGCAGTGCTCCCAGCGAGCCCATCCCCACCTTGTGACCGGCAAGACTTTCATAATCAAGTTGGGGTAACGTAATTAATAAAACAGCCAGAATAAGAACGAAGGTTCCGATAACTTCCGAAAACAAATTACTTCCCGAATTTCTGATTGCAGGAGCAGTGCAAAAACAAGCCTTTTTTGCGCCAGGTGATGCTGTAACATTAAAATGATTTCTGAAAAACAAATATACAGCGACTGCGCCAGCCATTGCACCAGCAATTTGCGCAACAATAAACGGGACAACTTTTACCCAGTCGAACAGACCGCTAAAGGCCAATCCCAGTGTAACGGCGGGATTCAGATGGGCGCCGCTCATATCGCCCGAAATCAGTACTGCCACATAAACCGCCATACTCCATCCAAAAGTTATCACAATCCAGCCTCCGCCAAAACTGTGCGTTTTATCGAGATTCACATTGGCTACCACGCCATTTCCCAAAAGAATAAGGATAAATGTTCCTAAAAATTCACCAAAAAATTCCATCATAATCGTTTATCAGTTAGTTATTCAAAATAATAATTCTTTGCCACCTGTTTAAACAGGTGTATTTGATTTTCAATCCATATATTATCGTATTTCAGTTCTTTTGCCATAATCGAAGCAGTTTCGGGTGCTATTCTGAGGCTTTCGCGGGCATCAAGGAATAGCGCACGGGTACGACGCGCCAACACATCTTCCAGTGTCCGTGCCATTTCTTTCCGCACTGCCCATGCAACCTGCGATTTTCTGATTTCAAGCTTTTCGCTCAAAAATCCGGCTAAACTTTCATCCTCTTCACCCAAAGCAATAATGTCTTCCTTATGAATTCCGTAAACGGCAAGCGGGTCGGTGTGTGGGTCGATATCCATTCTGAATCCGTGAACCGGCAGGTGAGTGGTGATACAATTTCTTTCCGGAAATCCACCAAGCATTGCAGCTTTATCAATTGTATCTTCAGCCATTTTTCGATAAGTGGTCCACTTCCCACCAATAATAGTCACCAAACCCGATATTGAAATAAGTATTTTGTGCCCGCGCGAAATTTCTTTTGTGGCTTTTCCCTCTCCTTCTGGTTTTGCCAATGGCCTCAAACCCGCAAAAACGCTTAAAACATCGGCCCTGGTGGGTTGTTTGGTGAGGTACTGTCCGGCAGTTTCGAGCACAAAATCAACTTCCGGTTCAAGTGCCACTGGTTCAAGCGAATGATTTTCAATTAAGGTGTCGGTAGTTCCAACCACCACGTGATTGTGCCACGGAACGGCAAACATTACACGCCCGTCGGAAGTGTGCGGAACCATTATGGCCGATTTATTCGGAAGAAAATCTTTATCGAGTACAAGATGAATTCCCTGGCTGGGTGTAATCATATTTGGTTTTCCGGGCTCATCCATTTGAATCACCTCATCGGCAAAAACCCCGGTAGCATTAATTACCACCTTCGATTTAATGTCAAATTCCTCCCCTGTTTCTGTGTCAAAAGCCTGAACTCCGGCAACCAGTTCATTTTCTTTTATCAAAGCTGATATTTTGCAATAATTCAAAACTGTACCACCGTAATCTACTGTAGTTTGCGCAAGACTTACGGCCATTCGTGCATCATCGAACTGGCCATCCTGGTAAATCACGCCACCGCGTAAACCTTCCTGCTCAACCGTTGGAATTGCCTCAATTGTTTCTTCCAATGAAAGATGTTTTGATGGGCCAAGTCCCAGTTTGCCGGCCATCATATCATAAACTTTTAAACCTACTGTATAAAACGGACCTCCCCAAAAATCGTAGGCAGGAATTATAAACGACTGGTTGGTTACAAGGTGTGGTGCATTTTTAAACATCAGCCCGCGCTCATGCAAAGCTTCAAAAACAAGCGAAATATCGCCTTGTTGCAGGTAACGAACACCGCCGTGCACGAGTTTTGTGCTTCGGCTCGAGGTTCCTTTGGCAAAATCGGCCTGTTCGAGTAACAAAGTTTTATACCCGCGTGAAGCCGAATCAACTGCACATCCCAATCCTGTTGATCCACCCCCGATAATAACAACATCCCACAGTTTTTCTTTTCTAATTTTTTTGATTACTGCTTTTCTATTCATAAGTCAAATTTTTTGATACTGGATACTGGATGTTGGATAATAACTAAAACTTGATTTTAAGTTTCTGAACCCGGAACTGGGAACTGAGAACTCGGAACTCAATTTCTACCGCTATCTTCCGACTACTCTCCGTACCAGTGTTTACTCCGTTCAACAGCCCTTTTCCAGTCGTTAATTACTTTTTTGATTTTTGTTGTGTCCGAAACTGGCTCAAAAACTTTGTCAGCCTGCCATTGATGAACAATTTCATCGGTATTCTGCCAGAAACCTGTTGCAAGTCCTGCTAAATAAGCTACTCCCAACGCTGTTGTTTCAGTAATTTTTGGTCTCACCAATTTGGTTTGAATGGAATCAGCCTGAATCTGCATCAGCAGGTTATCCACCGAAGCCCCTCCATCCACGCGCAATTCGTTGAGTTCAATTCCTGAATCATCAACCATTGTTTCAATTACTTCCATCGAGCTGAATGCAATCGCTTCGAGTGCAGCCCGCGCAATGTGTGCTTTTGTCGATGCCCTTCTCAAACCAATAATTGCACCTGTAGCATACTGATCCCAATGCGGAGCACCCAGCCCCACAAATCCCTGAACCAGCGCCACTCCTCCACTATCTTCCACCTGGCTCGCCAGCGCTTCAATTTCAGAAGAAGAATTGATAATTTCCAACTGGTCGCGCAGCCACTGAACCACTGCGCCGCCCATAAAAATACTGCCTTCGAGTGCATAAGTCACTTCGTTGCCAATCTGCCAGCCAATGGTTGTAAGCAATTTGTTTTTCGAGACAATTGGTTTGCTCCCAGTATTCATTACTACAAAGCACCCGGTTCCATACGTATTTTTCACCATTCCGGGATTGATACACATTTGCCCGAACAATGCAGCCTGCTGGTCGCCGGCTATTCCCCCAATCGGGACTCCGTAACCTAACAAATCGGGGTCGGTGGTTCCGTAAACAAGGCTGCTGGGCTTTACTTCGGGCAGAATACCAGCAGGAATATCCAATAATTTCAGCAATTCATCATCCCATTGAAGGGTGTGAATATTGTAAATCATTGTACGACTGGCATTGCTTGCATCGGTTACATGCAATTTCCCACCCGTGAGTTTCCATAACAACCATGTATCAACTGTACCAAAAGCCAGTTTACCTTCGGCTGCCAGTTTCCGTGTTCCGGGAACATTGTCGAGAATCCATTTGATTTTGGTGCCCGAAAAATAGGCATCAACCACAAGACCTGTTTTTTCAGCAATTAGTTTTTCCAGGCCCCGTGCTTTCAAATCATCACAGGTATCTGCTGTGCGGCGGTCCTGCCAAACAATGGCATTGTAAACAGGACTACCCGTTTCGCGATTCCAGAGAATCGTGGTTTCGCGCTGGTTGGTAATACCGATTGATTCAATCTGGTCAGGCAACACTCCGGCCTTTTTTAAAACTTCTTTTAAAACCTGAAGCTGGGTCTCCCAGATGGTTTCCGGGTTATGTTCCACCCAGCCGCTGTGTGGGTAAATCTGTTCAAATTCCTGCTGGGCCACAGCCACAATTTCGCCCGAATAATTAAAAAGAATTGCCCGGTTGCTGGTAGTTCCCGCATCGAGCGAAAGAATATAACGTTGCATAAATTTATGTTTTATTGGTTCGGGGAATTTACAAAAATTGAATTATTGAACGACATGTATTTTCAATTCTTTCTTAACAGTACCTTTCAATTTTGTAGGCACTGTGTCAGAAAAATTTGATTGGTGACCAATCAAAAAAATCTTCCTACTTTTGCCATTCAGAATAAATTAAATGAATACAAAAGCAAAAAGGGTAGCTATTATTGGCAGCGGAAGCTGGGCAACTGCCATCGCAAAAATGGTACTCGAAAATGTAAAACACATCAACTGGTTTATGCGAAAACCCGAAACCACAGAGCATTTCGAAAAAACCGGTCATAATCCGCGCTATTTGCAAAATGTGGAATTCGATACCAACCGGATTACTTTTTACAACGATATCGATGAGATTACTGCCGCATCAGATATTTTAATCATGGCTGTTCCTTCGGCTTACCTGCCTGTGATTTTGGGTAATTTGAAAACCGACATTAGTAAAAAATACATTCTTTCGGGAATCAAGGGTGTGGTTTCTGAAGAAAACCTGCTTGTGGTACAATACCTGAACCAATTTTTTCACGTGCCTTTTGAAAATCTTGGTGTGATTGCCGGTCCGTGTCATGCAGAGGAGGTGGCACTCCAACGGCTCTCGTATCTGACAGTAGCCTGCATTGATGAAGTTAACGCTGAGAAATTTGCCAGCCTTATCCGTTGCGAATACATCAAAACCACTCTTTCCGACGACATTTGGGGAACAGAATATTCATCGGTTCTGAAAAATATTATTGCCATTGCCTCGGGTATTTGTCACGGACTGCGTTATGGCGACAATTTTCAGGCCGTGCTGGTTTCGAATGCCATCCAGGAAATCAAGCGGTTTGTGGATACTGTGCATCCCATCGACCGCGACATCAAAAGCTCGGCCTATTTGGGCGACCTTTTGGTTACAGCCTACTCGCAATTCAGCCGCAACCGCACTTTTGGGATGATGATTGGCAAAGGATACCCTGTAAAAGCCGCCAAACTTGAATTGAACATGGTGGCAGAAGGTTATTATTCGTCAAAATCGATTTACGAAATTAACAAAAACTACGATGTTGATATGCCAATCGCCGAGGCGGTTTACAAGATATTGTACGAAAATGCCTCACCTAAAAAAGAGATTGCGCAGTTAGCTGATAGAATGAGTTGATTTGAGGACTGGTGTTTAGATAGCTGTAAAACATGTTTTTTGTTTGCCTGTGGCTTACTATTTTTACAAAAAAACCAATGGCAACAAAATACTCACTCGGAAAAGATAAAATCAGGGTTCTACTGCTCGAAGGGATGCATCAATCGGCGGTAAAAGCTTTTGGTGAAGCTGGTTATACCAATATTGAATACCTGAAAACAGCGCTTGACGAAGCCGACCTCGAACGAAAGATAAAAGATTCCCATATTATTGGTATCCGTTCGCGCACACAACTTACCCGAGAAATCCTTAAAAAGGCGAAAAAGCTTATGGCCGTTGGCTGTTACAGCATCGGTACCAACCAGGTTGATTTACAAGCCGCCAAACAATTGGGCATTCCGGTTTTTAACGCTCCGTTTTCAAATACCCGTTCGGTGGCCGAACTTGTGATTGCCGAGATCATTATGCTGATGCGCGAAGTACCTGCAAAAAATGCTGCCGCCCACCGCGGAACCTGGATGAAAGCAGCTTCAAAATCATACGAAGTACGCGGAAAAAATATTGGAATCGTGGGTTACGGACACATTGGTTCGCAGGTTTCTATTTTGGCCGAAGCATTGGGAATGAATGTTTTCTATTTCGATATCGAAAAGAAACTGAGCCTTGGCAAGGCTGTTCCGGTTAATTCGCTTGATGAATTATTGAAAATTTCGGATGTGGTAACTTTACATGTTCCCGAAACCGAACTCACCCTGAACATGATTTCAGCGCACGAAATCGGGTTAATGCGGGAAAATGCGCTGTTGATCAATGCCTCGCGCGGTACAGTTGTCGATTACCATGCACTGGCCGAAGCACTAAAAACCGGTTGGCTTGCAGGCGCTGCCGCCGATGTTTTCCCAACCGAACCGGTCTCGAACGACGAACCTTTTGTTTCGGTCTTACAGCAATTTGATAATGTGATTCTGACCCCGCATATTGGCGGCAGTACTTCAGAAGCGCAGGAAAACATCGGGGTTGAGGTTACCGAAAAACTGATTAAATACAGCGACATCGGTTCAACGGTGGGCGCAGTTAACTTTCCGCAGGTTTCGCTTTACCCGAACCGCGACAAACAACGGTTTCTGCACATCCACCGGAACATGCCGGGATTGCTAAAAGACATCAACTTTGTGTTTACAAATAAAAACATCAACATTGCTGCGCAATACCTTCAAACCGAACCCGAAATCGGGTATGTGATTATCGATGCCGAAAGTCACGAGTGCGATACGGTTTTGAACGAATTGAAAGCCATTCCACACACCATCAGGGCGAGAATGTTGTACTAAAAAAAGAACGCACCCTTATTAAGATGAGTTCTTTTTTTATATCCAAATTCTAACGAACTTATCGCATTGCTTTATAAGCATTTATTAATCCGTTGGTTGACGAATCGTGACCGGTAACCGATGTGTTGCTTTGTAGTTCAGGCAAAATGGCATTAGCCAGTTGTTTGCCAAGTTCAACACCCCACTGGTCGAAACTGTAAATATTCCAGATGATTCCCTGTACAAAAATCTTGTGTTCATACATGGCAATCAGCGAACCCAGCACGCGAGGTGTGAGTTTTTTTACAAGAATCGAGTTGGTTGGAATATTGCCAAGGAAAACTTTAAACGGCAATAATTCAGCAATTTCTGCTTCCGATTTTCCGGCAGCTTTTAGTTCGGCTTCCACCTGTTCAGCAGTTTTGCCCACCATCATGGCTTCGGTTTGTGCAAAAAAGTTAGCTAACAATTTCGGATGATGGTCGCCAATCTGGTTGTGGTTGATGGCAGCAGCTATAAAATCGCACGGAATCATTTTTGTTCCCTGGTGAATGAGTTGGTAAAAAGCATGTTGACCGTTTGTTCCGGGTTCTCCCCAGATAATCGGGCCGGTTTGGTAATCCACTTGTTCGCCATTGCGGTCAACATATTTTCCGTTACTTTCCATGTTTCCCTGCTGGAAATAGGCCGAAAAACGATGCATGTACTGGTCGTACGGCAAAATGGCTTCTGTTTCGGCACCATAAAAGTTATTGTACCAAATGCTGATGAGTGCAAGAATTACAGGGATATTTTTGCTGAAATCTTCACTGCGGAAATGGTTGTCCATCGCGTGAGCTCCTTCCAAAAGTTCGATGTAATTTTCGAACCCGATTCCCAGAACAATTGAAAGTCCGATGGCCGACCACAACGAATAACGGCCTCCCACCCAATCCCAGAAACGAAACATATTTTTTGTGTCGATTCCAAAAGCCGAGACTGCTTTTGCATTGGTTGAAACCGCCACAAAATGAAATTTCACAAAAGCATCATCTTTGGCAGTTTTCAGAAACCAGTCGCGGGCCGAAATGGCGTTGGTCATGGTTTCCTGCGTGGTAAAAGTTTTTGAAGCCACAATAAACAGTGTGGTTTCGGGATTTACTTTTTTCAAAGTTTCGGCAATGTGTGTACCGTCAACATTCGAAACAAAATGCAGGTTGAGATGATTTTTATAGGGTCTCAAAGCTTCGGTAACCATCAGGGGACCAAGGTCGGAGCCGCCGATTCCAATATTTACAATATCGGTAATTGCCTTGCCTGAGTAGCCTTTCCAGTTCCCTGAAATTACTTCTTCAGAAAAAGTTTTCATCTGACCGAGTACAGCATTTACTTCGGGCATCACATCTTCGCCATCAACAAGAATGGGTGTGTTGCTGCGGTTGCGCAATGCCACATGTAATACCGCGCGGTCTTCGGTGGCATTAATTTTCTGCCCTGTAAACATGCTTTCGGTGGCTTCTTTCAACCCACATTCGGTGGCGAGGTCAACCAACGATTGTATAATTTCGTCGTCAACAAGGTTTTTTGAATAGTCAACAAGAATATCTTCAAATTTCTGCGAGAACTTTTTAAACCTTTCGGAGTCAGCAGCAAAAAGTTCTTTCAAATGTGTGTCTTCAAAACTGAAATGGTATTCTTCTAGCCTGTTCCAGGCCTGGGTTGTCATCGGATTTATTTTTGGTAGCATGTCGTAAAAATTTTAGACGGAAGTCCGAAGACGGAAGTCCGAAGACGGAAGTCCGAAACCGTTTTCCGATTGTTTGGTGCAAAGATAATCGAATATGAACATTACAAAGTGAAGTCAACCTAAGGTTAATATTGGTTTAAAGAAAATGATATTGCTTTTTTCTACTTTAGCCGCAAATTTCGGGACATGAAATCGGATACAATCAAGGGCTATTTATTTGCGTTTGTTGCCACGCTGGCATTTTCGAATGTATATATTTTCAGTAAAGCCGCGCTTAACGAAATTCCGCTGGCACATTTCGGCAGTTTATGGTACCTCGTGGTAACTGTGCTTTGCGTGGGTTACGCATTACTCACAGGAAAGCTCGGTCAACTGGCGCATTTAACACGCAAACAGATTTACATTCTACTTACTTTGGGCGGACTCGAAATTGCCACCACCATGTTGTTTTTCCTCTCCATTCATATTATTCCCAACCCGGCTGTTACTTCATTTCTCGGTAATCTTTACCCGGTAATGGTTTTGCTGGGAGGTATATTTATTTTGAATGAAAAATTTTCGGCAATCGAGATTTTCGGTGGTTTTCTGGCGCTGGCCGGTGCTTTTGTTATCAGTTACAGTGGTGGAACCACATTAAAGACTTTTTTTATCGAAGGTACGGGTGTGGTTTTTTTAAATGCAATTTTTGCTGCAACAGCAACTTTGGTTGTAAAAACCCAGTTAAAACAACTCAGTCCCGAGATTCTGAACCTCAACCGCGCCAGCTGGCTTTTTATTTTCTCGGTAGTAATGATTTTTATTTTGGGTGAACAGGCCACATTTTCAACCGCAGTTTATAAAAACACCATTATTGGAGCATTGCTCGAGTTTATTGCAATTCTTACGGTGTATTACTCCTTTAAATATATTGAGGTATCGAAATCTTCCATCGTTCAAAGCCTGAAAGGGATTGTGGTTTTGCTGGTTTCGCTGTTGTTTTTTGGGATTGTACCCTTAAAACATCAGTTGGCAGGGGGTTTAATTACTGTTGCCGGGGTATTAATTATGGCATTAGCACAGGCAGGCTTTTTCAGAAAGAAGTAGTTTTTCTGTTTTTTTCACATTTTAACATAAATTATTAACCAGCAAAACAATAATAAAGGCATTGTTTTTGTTAAATAGTTTGCTTCATTCAAACTATAAACCATGAATAAAAAATCACTTATTGCTGTTTTATCTTCCGGAATCTTGCTGCTCGTTGTCCTGATTATTATTTTAACCCGAAAGGAAAGTGCCCCTGAAATTACGGCAAAAGTAGTTCGCGGACCCTTTGAAATACTGGTATATTCAACCGGACAGCTCGAATCGGAAAACTCTGAAAACATTCTGATTCCGGAGGTGATGAACGATCGCCAGACCCGGATTTCGTCGTTAACAATTACCGATATGGTTGAAGAAGGAACCCTTGTTGATTCGGGCGATTATGTTGCCACCCTCGACCATCAGGCTGTGGAAGAGCAGTTGAAACTGGCGCTCGACGATATGGAAAAAGCGCTTTCGGAATACGAGGACAGTAAAATTGACTCAAACCTGACATTGAGCAACCAGCGCGATTTAATTTTAAACGCGCAGCTCGACCTGGAAGAAAGCCAGATTTCGGTAAAGGAGTCGGCTTACGAAGCTCCCTCGGTAAAACGCAAAGTTGAAATGGACCTCGACAAAGCCGTTCGTAAACTAGAGCAACAAAAGAAAGCCTACCAGCTGGTTACCCAGCAGGAAATTAATAAAGTTACCCGCAAGTTTATCAACTACAAACAAACCCTCGAACGCGTTGATGTGGTTAACCGACTAAAAGACGCGCTGATAATTTATTCGCCCCGCGCCGGAATCGTTTCGTATTACCAGTACCCATACGGTGGCTCGGTAAAAACTGGGTCGCGTGTATCACAGTGGAGTCCGATTATTGCCACTTTCCCCAATATGAACAACCTGGTTACAAAAACTTTTATCAACGAAATAGACATCTCGCTCATTAAAAAAGGACAAAAAGCGCGCATCGGAATTGATGCTTTCCCCGAAAAAACTTTAACAGGCGAAGTGGTTGCAGTTGCCAATATGGGCCAGTTGATGCCCAACAGCGACGCCAAAGTTTTTGAAGTACGCATTAAAATTAATGGCACCGACCCCAACCTGAAACCCGCGATGACGACAAGCAATACAATTCAGACAAACGATGTGGCGGAAGTGCTTTACCTGCCAATCGAATCGCTTTTCAGCAACGACAGCCTTTCGTATGTTTATCTTGCTGGTGATAAAAAAATCCGCCAGATTGTTGAACCAGGCGATAAAAACGAAAATTACGTAGTAATTAAACAAGGTTTATCCGAAGGACAGGAAGTATTACTGAATGTCCCCGCTAATGCTGATGATTTTGATTTAAACGGCATGGAAATCTATGCCGATATTCTGAAGAAAAGAGAAGAGGAAAAAGTTCGGAAAGCCGAAGAAGAAAAGCTGGCAAAACTGAAAGAAGCTGAACAATTACAAAATATGCCGGCTACCATGCCTGCTGGCGGAGTTGTAATGATTAAATAACCTCAAATACCATCAGCATGTTTATATTCAGATATTTACACGATATACAGATTGCGGTTGAGGCCATTTTTGCCAACCGCGTAAAATCGATACTCACAGCGCTCGGTATTATTTTCGGGGTTGCGGCGGTTATCAGTATGCTTGCCATTGGCAACGGCGCCGAACAGGAAATTATGGAACAAATTAAACTCGTGGGTGTAAACAACATTGTGATAACACCCAGCACATTTACCATAAACGAAGGCACCTCGCAAAGCAAAAGTGAGAATGACAAACCCGGCGGGAAAAAGTTTTCGAAAGGGCTTACGCTGCTCGATGCCGAAGCAATTAAAGAGATTCTACCCACAGTTGAACGCATCACTCCTGTGATTTCGTTTAATTATTCGGCGCTGTTGGACGGGAAAAGCAAACCCGTTGTACTGGAGGGAATTGAGAACAGCTACTTCGATTTGTTTAATATGAAGCTGGCCAGCGGAACACGCTTTAACGAATTGCATACCGAGAAAGGTCTCCCGGTTTGCGTGATTGGCAACAACATAAAAACCCAGTTTTTCCGACAGGACGACCCCATTGGCAAATACATCAAATGCGGACAAATATGGCTGAAAGTAATTGGCGTAGTCGAGCAGCGCGATTTTACAGCTTCGGCTTCCGACGAAATGGGGATCAGCAGTTCCGACAATAAAATATTTATTCCGGTGCAAACCATGTTATTGCGGTTTAAAAACCGGGCTTTACTCCGCGCTGACGAAATTGCCAAAGCCAATCAGGGTGGCGGCGGCGATGGAATGGTAATAATTATTGGCGGTGTTGAGCAAAAAGAAGATGAAGTGGACACCGATAAAAACCTGAACCAGCTCGACAAAATTGTTGTTCAAGTTAAAGAGACTGAACAACTCAGCGAGTCGGCCAATATTATTAAGCGACTGTTGCTGAGGCGGCATTCTGAATTGTATGATTTTGAAGTTACCATTCCGGAGTTACTTTTAAAACAGCAGCAAAAAACAAAAAACATTTTTAACGTGGTTTTGGGAGCCATTGCCGGAATTTCACTCATTGTAGGCGGCATCGGAATCATGAATATCATGCTCGCCTCGGTATTGGAGCGAATCCGCGAAATTGGTGTTCGCCAGGCCGTTGGCGCAAAACAAAAAGATATTATCGCACAGTTTCTGGCCGAATCGACCCTCATCAGTGTTTCTGGCGGAATAATCGGTATAATCCTTGGAATCGCATTATCAAAAATTATTACAGCTGTTTTCGATATAAAAACAATCGTTTCGTTCTTCAGCATTTTTATCGCTTTTGGCGTTTCGGTGCTGGTGGGTGTTTTGTTTGGGTACCTGCCTGCCAAACGGGCCGCTGAAAACGACCCGGTAATTTCTTTGCGTTCGTAACCTTAAAAAACCTGAAATAATGAAAAATACAGTTACAATTTTTATACTTCTGGTTGCTTTTGCAATCAGCACCAAAGCACAAAATAAAGTACAACTTTCGCTCGACGACGTGATTGAGATTTCCTCGAAACAATCAATCGACGCTTTCAGAAACAAAAATATGTACCTGGCGAGTTTTTGGGAATACAAGTTTTTTAAAGCCGAACGGCTGCCCGGTATTTCGTTAAGCTCAAATCCACTGGATTTTAACCGGTATTATAATAAAGAATACAATTTCGATACCAACCAGGATGAATACCGGCTACGCGAATATTTAACTTCGGATGTTTCGGTTTCGGCTACACAAAATGTGGGATTAACCGGCGGACAGTTGTTTTTACGTTCTGAACTCGGAATGGTAAAAAACCTGAATGGCGACAAGAACACATCGTTTACTTCAACACCGCTCAGCATCGGCTTTTCGCAGGAGTTGAACGGGTATAACGAGTTGAAATGGAAATCGAAAATTGAACCACTAAAATTTGAAAAAGCCAAAAAAGAATTTATTCAGGATGTTGAAGACCTTCGCGTTAAATCTACACTCCAGTTTTTTGAGCTGATAACTGCGCAAATACAAAAAGGCATTGCCGAAACCAATTATGCCAACGCCGACACGCTGTATAAAATTGGTAAAGGCCGATTCCAGGTTGGAACTGTTACGCAGGATGAATTACTAAAACTCGAACTCAGCTTGCTGAATGCAGAACAGGCACTGAGCATGGCACAACTTGAAGAAAAACGTGCGCAATCGAGTTTGAATTCGTTTCTGGGAATGGAAAAATCGATGGAAATTGAATGCATTGTACCCAGTGATATCCCGAAACTGCAAATCAGCCCCGAAATAGCATTAACACAGGCAATCCAGAATAATCCCGATATGATTAACCACCAACAGCAAAAACTTCAACAGGACCAGAATGTTAAACGAACCCGGTCCGAAACCGGGTTAAACACTTCGCTTTTTGCTATGTACGGTATGACCCGCTCATCGGAAACCCTGGAAGATGTTTACGGGCAACCCGATAAAAGTCAGCGGTTTAGCATGGGTCTGAATATCCCGATTGTTGATTGGGGCAGAACCAAAGGCCGGGTTTCAATGGCCGAATCGAACCGCGAAGTTGCACTTGCAACAATAAAACAGGAAAGAATTGATTTTGAACAGGATGTTGTGCAAAGCGTGCTCGAATTCAACTTGCAGGCAAGCCAGGTGAAAAACTCGGCCAAAGCCGATACTGTTGCAAAATTGGGATATGATGTCACTTTTCAGCGATTCCTCATCGGCAAAATCGATGTGATTAAACTGAATATTGCCAGCACCGACCAGGAAACTGCGCGTATTGCGTACCTCAACAGGCTGCGCGATTACTGGATGTCGTATTTCAGAATCCGAAGTCTGACACTTTTCGATTTCGAAACAAATACCCCGCTCAATGCGAACTACGAATCAATACTTGAAAACTGATAGGATGAGAAAACATTGGAAATATATACTGGCAATTACAATAATTGTTGTTTCGGCAGTTGGCGGAATAATCGTTTACAAACAAACCAGGGCTGCTGAAAATTCAGAACTTTACAAAGTAAAACGCGGAAAGTTTGAAGCAGTTCTCAGTTGCAAAGGCGAAATCAACGGGATTAAAGCTACTGAAATAAGGGTGCCAAAAATTATTGGCGACCGCGACCTGGAACTTTGGGAGCTTACAATCCTCGATTTGGTTCAGGACGGAAAATCAGTAAAAAAAGGCGATTTTGTTGTTCAGCTTGACGCCAGTAAAATTATGGCATCGATGAGGCAGGAAATGCAAAACCTAGAAAAAGAAGTGGCCGACCTGAATAATGTCAAAATCGACAGCACAGTTACACTTTCAAATTTGCGCGAAGAAATTAAAAACGCCCGGCTCGATCTTGAATACAACAAAATCGACCTCGAACAATCAAAATTCGAATCGGAAGCCTACCAGCGGAAAACACAAATGGCCTACCAGAAAGCTGAAAACAACATTGCAAAAAAAGAGCGCGACTACCTGCTTGAAAAAAATAAACTGAAAGTACGCGTAGGTCGCACTGCCGGGTGGGTTGAGCGAAGACAAAAGAAAATTGCCAAATATCAGGAAGCCATGAGCTTAACCCGAATCACTGCACCAGAAGATGGAATCGTGATTTTTGGAAAAAGCTGGGAAGGTAAAAAATTCAGTAAAGACGATGCAGTACCAACCTACGAGTTTGCGCCTGCAATTGCCACGCTGCCCGACATGTCGAAAGTACTGTCGGAAATTTATGTGAAGGAAATTGATATTGCCAAAATAAAAACCGGCGACAGTGTGCGCGTAACTTTCGATGCACTTGAAAATGTAACAATTATGGGAAGCATTAAAAATATCGCCCGTGTTGGTGAAGACCACAAAGATTTTGATATGAAAGCTTTTAAGGTGATTATTGAACTCGATAAAACCGATGAGGGCCTGAAACCGGCAATGAGCAGCAATAACGAGATTATTATAGCTCGATTAGAGAATGCACTTTTACTGCCGGTTACAGCTGTATTTAAAAACAACGGCAACCCATTTGTATATCTGAAAAAACAGGATGAAGTGATACAACAGCCGATAATAACCGGACCTGAAAATGAAGAATTTGTAGTTATTGAAGAGGGAATTGAAGAAGGAGATATCATTGTTCTGGAGCCGCCTGTGGAAAAAGTACTGGTTACAAAAAATTAGAAAAAGAGGCTACATTTATCATTCAATTGCTTCAAATTAATTTCAATGCTTGAATTACCGGATGTTTATCTTTTTAATCCTTCGTGCGATTTTGCAATAGCCAATGGCAGCAAAAACTGGCAGCCCAACAAAACGCTTCAAAAAATGGAAGCTGACCTGGCTGTGTTGCCAATGTTATTTGCAAAACAGAGCGATTTTGTTTTGGTGGATGAATTGCCTGCAAGTTATTTCCTGGAAACCATGCAGGAGTTGGGTTTTACTATTCCAAGGTTTATATTAAAAAAAGAGCCTGGCGAAAATCGCCTGTTTATTGATGAACCTAAAAACCGGTTGCTCCCATGGGGGTGGAGCCCGGCCGCTCACAAATTTCTCACGCCACTAAAACAATCCTGTTCTCCCGGTTTTCAGAATTCACCTGTATTTCAATGGTGTTTGGAACACCGCGATATCAGTTCAAGAAAGTTTGCCTTTGAAATTCTAAAAGAAATAATTAATTCAACATCTGTTGACTGGTTTATTGGAAATGCCCAACTCCCAATTATCTGCTATGCTCCTTCTGACATTGAAAAAGCAATTGCAGATTGGGGAACCCTGATATTGAAAGCACCTTGGAGCAGCTCGGGACGTGGGTTGCAACCCATTACCAAAACACCCATTCATCCAAAAGTGTGGGAAAAAATAAATTCAGTAATCAGCGAACAGGGTTTTATAATGGCCGAACCGATGCTGAATAAAGTGCATGATATGGCTTTTCTTTTTGAACTGAAAAACGGATGTACCCGTTTTTTGGGAGTCAGCCATTTTTTCACCAATAATAAAGGTCAGTACGGCGGAAACTGGCTGAATGGGCTACCCGAAAATCAATCAAAAGAGCTGACTGATTTTATACAAAAATGTATTGAAGTACTTACGCAACCGTTGATAAATACAATCGACAACAGCCTCATGGCAAAACACTACGAAGGTGTATTTGGTATTGATACATTGATTTACAGAAATATGCATAATGAACTTCGGATAAATCCCTGTCTCGAGATCAATGCAAGGCATACCATGGGAATGATTTCACTTCGACTTGAAAAGTGGCTTGGCGCTGATAAAAAAGGCGTTTATAAAACGTTCTACCAACCCGGAACTTCGTTTGCCACATTTAAAAAGATGATGGAACAAAAACATCCCGTTAAAATATCCGACGGAAAATTTCAATCCGGTTTTCTTGCGTTAACTCCATCAAATGAATCGGCACAATTTGGGGCATATTTACTTGTATGAACGTGTTTGCATTAATCAAACCATTTCGTAAAAATGGGTGCCTTCTCCTAATAGAAATCCATCAAAAAGAGTTTTTCCCTCATTTTTATCAATAAAACCTCTTTCGGTTAAACCAAATTTTGAATATTCAAAGAGTGGCATTTCTATTCCATCATCACCCAAAACTTCAGTTTTTAGTTTTACCGGTGGTGCAAATGCTTGTACAAATTTAGTTTCACCCGCAATTGCATGTTTTTGAAATGGAGCGCCTTCAGCTTGAAGCGCTTCAACGGTTTTATCAATATTTGCCCACCCGGATACTCCCTGCAAATTAATATTTGCAGAAAACCGGCTGACCGAATTTCCATAAAGTAACACCCAGACGCAGTAGGGTGAAAACTCATTGATTTGCTCAATAACTGGTTGTGCCGGAATTTCCCATGGACGGCAAAAATAGCCTCGCAGGTCGGAGAGTAAAAACCGGGCTGCTTCAAATGGCAAAACTCCGTTGGTTTTTAGTATGTTCAGCAGTTCGATTCCCGTATCAGAAAGTGTGTAAGCCGTTTCGATCACTACGTTATTGATGTGATGTTGAACCCAACCCGGCAAGTGGTTCACCTCAAGCTGGCTGACCAATATTCTGGGCAACCTGTTTCCGGGGCAATCAAAACCGGAAGCAGTAATCATCTTATCTTTACATACATACTTCTCTGAAAACCTGTAACCAAAATAAGAAAGCAGATGACTGATTGCTTCAATTCCGCCGGGTTGTTCGCCGGTATGGGTATTCAACGTTCTGAAAACAACATGATCGGCTACAAATTTTCCGCCATTTTGTTGTACTAACCGGCTGTAAATTGAAGCATGAGAAACCCTTTCTGAATATTCATTCCACAAATAATCAAATAGTTGCGATGCAACTTGTTCAGCATTTAGTTTCATGGCAATTCATTTTTCAGATTTAACTGAATTTATGCCTATTTGGTTACCAGAAAACCTATGATTTAATTATTGAATTCTATACAGAAACTGTGTTTTGGGGCGTGTTTTTCATAAACTGAATCACATCTTTTTTATTGAAGAAAGTGGTTGCCCCAAGTTTTGTTGCATTGAGCGCACCGGCAGCATTTCCAAAATTAATGGCCTGCTGAATACCTTTCCCGTTTAGGTAATAATGAAGGAAACCCGCAGAGAATGCCATTCCTGAACCAATATTGTCAACCATTTCAATCTGAAATCCCGAATCGGTATACACGCCTTTTTTCCGGTGTAAGGCAAAAATTCCGTTCTGACCGCGGGTAACAAGAATCAGGTCGATTTTGTATTTTTGAATCACGCTTCTGCAAAACGATTCAACATCAGAAGTACCAATTTTTAGTTCGTTGCTCAGAAATGCAATTTCCTTTTCCTTTATCCTTACAATATTTGAAACCCCCAGCAGGTTCTCGACAACCTGAAGATTAAAAAAATGTTCAAAAAGCTTTAAATCGAAAAAATGAATGGAATCAGGTGATTCTTTTATCAATTCACGAAGTGTGTTTTTCGATAAACCAAATCGTTGAGGTAGTAATCCGTAAAAAAGACAGTCGGCATCACGACTCAGCTTTAATGCCTCAGCTGAGAATTCGATATGGTCGAAAGCCACATCGGGAGTTACCAAAAACTGTGGATCGTGATTTTCATCGAAAGTAATATGAACTGTTCCTGTGGCAAATTCCTGGTCAATTTGCACATTTTCATCTGAAATCTGAAGTTCTCCCAGTCTTTTCAATGCTTCACGGCCCAACTCATCGTCGCCTACACGTGATAGCAAAAAACCTTGTTCGTTGAATGAATTGCACCTGAAAACCAGGTTTGATGGGGTCCCTCCAAGAATTTTTCCATCAGGAAGGA
>DPCJ01000031.1 GCA_003516705.1 Prolixibacteraceae bacterium
TCTTCCTGCCATTTCGAAGGATTTACCTGCATGTCGAGAAACATTTCGGCAGGAGTGATTCCTTCCCACGCATTCTTTTTAGTCACTTTCCGCACAATTTCAGAGGCAATTGTGTTTACCGGTTCCACGCGGCCTTTCTGTGTTTGTATCAGTAGTTTGCTGAAATCAGAAACATGTTTGCTGTTGTATTCAGCATTTTGTGCTGTTGCATTTAAACCCATGAAAGCACCCACAACGAGCACTGCAAAAAGTTTTTTGCGTTCTGCCCTTAATTTTCCCGAGTTCTTAATCAGCGATTTAATCCGGCTGTTTTTATTGAAAAAGATGAAAACCATTCCAATGGCCATAATCAGGTAGCCAATGTATGTTACTGTTGTGCCAAGTGCATCGTGGTTTACAGAGAGAATGGTGCCTTGTTCATCGTGGTCGTATGACGACTGGAAGAATCTGTATCCTTTGTATTTCAGAATGTTATTCATAAAAATGCGAAAGGGTTTTTCTGTTGCGCCGTCTTTCAGAATTACTTCGCTTGCATACGATGACGGACTGTTTGAACCGGGGTAACGCTCCAACTGAAAATCTTTCAGGTAAATTGAAAATGGAACTTCGATGATTTTTGAACCATAGGAAATTGCAACTTCAACACCGTCAATATTGGTGGTAACCGGTTCGCCAATTTCGCCTTTTGTGCCAAATACGTTGATTACACGGGTGGTACTACCAACAGTAACTTCTGCCCTGAAAGCATCTTTCATGGCAACTTCGGCATTCTGTACATATTGCAGTTTTGCAATTCCTTTTGAGAGGTATTGTTTAACCGCAAAACTCACATCACCCAGGCTGTAGGCTTTTTGCGTGCTGATTTCAAAAACTGAATCGGGGGCAATTACGCCGGGTTGTTGTCCCATCATTTCCAATACAGCAATTGTGTCGGTTGACTGGGCGAAAAGTACCCCGTTTTGCATAAACATTTTGATTCCATTGTTTACAGGCCTGTCAAATCCCAATTCCAGAATGCCGTGCTTTTTTGTTTCACCCGGTTGTAAAAGAAAATCTGTTCTTTTTGTTCCGTTTTCAACCACAATCATGGCAATCAGCGGACTTCCGCCCGGGTCGGCTTCCAGTATTTCTTCTGCCGATGGCACAAATCCGATATTTTTGACTCTGACCTGTTTCCCCCCGGCGTTTAATTTCGAACTGTAACTATTTGCCGTATATGGCGAGAACAGAACCTGTTTTTCATGGTTAACAGTTTCACTGCCAGCCATAGCCTGTACTTTTATAAAAGTGGGTTCGGTAATCATAATATTCGATGCCGTGTTTTCCCTGATGTGCATGGTTCCTTCGTACCCCACATAGCGGGTAAGTGCAGCACCGGCAAAAATTACCACAAACGAAATGTGAATCAGGAAACCGGGCCAGCGTTTTTGCTGAATCAATTTGTTGGCAAAAATGCTGCCGACAAGATTTACACACATTACAAGTAACAAAATCTCGAACCAGCGGGCATTGTAAATCAATATTTTAGCAGTGGTAGTGCCGTAGTCGTTTTCAATGAAAGTGGCGTACCCGATTGACACTGCAAAAATAGTGACAAGAATACCTGTGAAAAACATGGAGAAAAAAAGCGAAACAAATTTTTTCATACAATCAGTTGTTATCAATTTGCTGAGAAAATCAAATATACGTGTTGGTGATTTATAAAAAAATTCCTTTGCTCTTTGAAAAGCAAAGGAATTTATAATAATCCTCTTCTGCCTGAATTATTTTTTCAGGGTTGGGTCGGGGTGAGCAATAGCCTTGCTGAATTCGGCAAAGTTCCATGGTTTTTTTGCTTCTTTATGGCCATCGGGTTTTTTACCGAGATGGCAAGCTTTACAAGTGGCTTCGGTTGGGTCAACCATACCTTTTGCCAGCGCCTGTTCACGGTTTTTCATCACCGCAGCTGTTTTGTACATACTGCCTGGTCCGTGGCACGATTCGCACGATACGCCTTCTTCAACTTTAATTGTTGCGAGCAAACTTTTGTTTACACTGCCTGCTGTTGAGTGGCATTTCAAACATTCCGGATTTTTTTTGCCGGCATCATCAAGTTTGGCATATGCCTGGGCATGACCCGATTTTTGCCATTGGGCATACTGAGCTCCTTTTTCAGGTTTGTTGTGACACATTTTACATCCGTTTGCACCGATGTATTTTGCCTGAGAATAACCTGCCACACTGATTGTGAAAGCAAATCCTAATACAAGCATTAATCTTAAGTACTTCATTTTAAAATGATTTTAAGGTTGATATAAAATTTAATTCATTGTTTTTCACTGCCTAAATATGCACTAATTTTTAAAAACTGCCAAAAGGATAAATCATGAAAAATATTGATTTAATATAATGCCGAGTGGCAGCTTGAACACAACTCGGTTTGCCATGCATCGCCAATATCGACCGGGTGCCTGAAAGTAAGAACCTCGTTGGGCCCGGCATAAAAAATGCTGTCGCCAATAGTTTGTGCTTTAATATTGTGGCATAAATTACAATCTTTTGAAATTACCTTCCCTTGTTCTGTGGCGTGCCGGTTGTTGTGGCACCGGTAGCACCCATCCGACTCCATGTGGCCAAGATTATTGGGATATGCCTTCCAACTTGCTTTCATAAACGGGAAAATATTGTTTGCATATCCGTTTTGTATTTCAGCAATTGCAACATCAACATCCGCTTTCTGGTTCTGTAAAATATCAGGATAGTTTGAATTGTAATATTCTGTAACAACCGATTGAATTGCCATGAATGCACTGTCTTTAGTTGAATATTCCGGATACAACGATTGCATGGCCAGTGATTTAATTCCGGGTAAAGTCTTTGAAATTTTTCCGTCGGCCATCAATTTGTCGATAAAATTTTGTGGTGCGTTATAATTGTGCGACGGACGATTGTGGCAGTCTAAACAATCCATCACGCGGGTTTCAAGCGAATCGATTTTTGTCTGGCTTAACCCAAGGTCATTGTCGATATAAACATAGCTTTCACCAGTTTTTGTGTTGGTATATCGCACCCATGGAATTACCTGGCGGTTACCTTCAAGTGGTTTGTATTCAATTTTTACTTCAGGGCTGATGTGTTGGTGAATTCCTTTCACAACTCCTTCGTTGGTTGTTCGCGTACTCGTTTTTACCAACATCTGAAGCATAACTTCTGTGTTGATATCGTCAGTAAGGAATGAGTGTTTCACCCTGAGTTTATCGTCGTAAAATTTCTGCGGCCAGTGACAATGTTCGCAGGTTTCCTGTGCCGGGCGCAAATTGGCAATCGGGGTGGGGATGGGTTGCGGATATTTTTTTGCAATAACCGAGTAAACCTGGTATAACCCCGATAATTTACTTTTTACATACCAACCGGCACCTTCACCCACATGGCATTCAACACAGGCAACCCGCTCGTGTGCCGACCCGTGGTAAGTTGTAAACTCCGGCTCCATTACATTGTGGCACAATTTGCCACAAAACTCTACTGATTCGGTGTAATGAAAAGCTTCGTAACTTCCGATTGATGAAATAATAAGCAGAACCACAGTGCCAACAATAAATATGATTCCGGCATTTCTTGTTTCTGCCGAATTAAAATCGATTACAGGCCAACCCAGTTCTTTGCCTTCCTGTTTTGCTTTGCGGGCCCTTTTCCTGTTGATTCGCATTCCTATCGGAATCATCAGCAACCCGATTATCATGAACCCGGGCAGAATGATATAAATAAAAAGCCCGATATAGGAACCCCCAAATCCAAAAGCTGTGTTCAGCAGAAATAGTGTAAGAATTACAGCAAGATTAAACACTGCAAGTACTGCACCCGAAATCGAAATCCAGTTTCTTATTGATAATGGTAGCTTCATAACATTCAAATTTAATGAAACAAGAGTGAGTAAATAATCAACACTGCAAGAATCGTTCCGACACCTAAAGCCAGGTATCCGAATATTTTTATCAACTTCATTTTTGTTGGTGAGAACTCAGTTTCAATTGTATATTTTTCAAGTTTACCCGATTTTACAAGACGTTCGTAATCGCGTGGTCTGTCTTGTTTGTACTCTTCGAGCGGAACATGACCCGTAAAAATTACAGTATCCATCGGGAACGATTCGGGTCGTAAATGGGTATTAAAGAAGTGGATTGTAAAGATAAATACTACGGCCAGCAAAGCTTCATCGCTGTGAATAATCTGGGCTACATTAATCAGCCAGCCTGGCAGGAATTTAGTAAAAAATTCGGGGAACCAAAGCATGAGTCCGGTTGACCCGATAACCACAACACCCCAGAATACAGCGAAGTAGTCGAATTTCTCCCAGTAAGTCCACCGTCCGTAATCTGGTCGCGGTCCAATGCCGATAAACCAGCGGATGGAAGCCCAGAAATCTTTTAAATCCTGTTTGTTAAACATGAGTGTATTACTTCCGAATATGAAGTTTTTCAGTTTAAGTCCTTTCGATTTTTTTAGCTTGAAAAGCGAAATCACGTGATAAATAAAATATCCGAAAGTTACGAGCGCTGCAATACGGTGGAGCACACCAGCAACTTGTGCACCTCCAATCAACTTCGCCATCAGTTTAGCCCAATCCATGTACGAGAATTTCAGTATCATTCCTGTAAGCGCCAGGGTGATAAAACTTACAATGACAAAAATGTGTGTGATGCGCTGTGTTTTAGTAAATCTGCGCACATAAACCTGGCGACCTTCAATTTTCGGGTGTTCACGTTTTTTTATCATATGCCCGATAGAACGTGGCAGCCAAAGCAAGGTATGTAAGCCGAAAATCAGAAAAACGCTGAGCAGGAGCGAAGTCATTGCCCAGAAGGTGTAGTAGAGCCACGGAAATTCCTCTTTATTATAGTGGGTAGCGTGTGTCAGGTAGCCTGTAAATTTCATGTTGGCATCGGTATGGCATTTCTGACAGGTTTTAACAATATTTCTAGGACCGATAGTTGATTTTGGGTTGTCCATTTTGTAAATATTGTGTGCCCCGTGGCAGTCGGAACAACTTGCTGCCTGACCGTATCCCAACTGATGCGCCTTTCCGTGATAAGTTTCAAGATAGGTTTCGGCAAGTTGTTCATGGCACTTTCCGCACTGAACGGTTATTTGCGAAGTAAACCTGTCGCTTTTTACATTGGCAATATTATGTGCGGTATGACAGGTTTCACAGGTCGGCAGTTTCAGGTCTGTTTGTCCCGCTTTATAACCGTGGTCGCTATCCATAAACTGGTCGTAAATNNAGGTTGAGGTGAGTGGTATGGCAGTCGGTACAAATGGCGGTTGAAAGCAACCCTTTTTCTTTTAGACTAAGGCCATGAACACTTGTTGAATAATCATGCAATGCATCTTTTTCATTCAAATCGGTTCCAATCAGGGCTTTGCCATTATTCTGATGACAATTGCCACAAAGGGCCGGAACCGCCGAACGGAAAACGGG
>DPCJ01000082.1 GCA_003516705.1 Prolixibacteraceae bacterium
AAAGACACGATTGCCCCTGAAATCACGGCGCTACAGGTAACGCCGCTTTCCGCCGGGTCGCACGTTAACTTTGGCACAGGCAAAGTTATTTTCGACACTGAAATAAAGGATGGGAATTTCAAAATTAAAAACGACGCCAACATACAGCTTTACGGCGAAACAGGTTTTGCGATTGAAGTTGACGATTATGCTGACATTTCAGGAAACAAGGGTAGTATTGCAGAAATACAGCTACTGATTGAGGATGAAGTTGTCTCGGTTTTTAATGGCAACCGATTTTCCATCAACGAAATCCCGGCAATAAACGGATGGATTGATTTTGAGGAACGACAACAGTCGATGCGGAATTTCAGGAAAACATGGAAACCAACCTGTAATGCGCTCAGCAATTTTGAATTTTCAGAAAACCGCGGGATTTTTGATGTGGCGTTGAATAAAAATTATAATGTAAAAATCATTGTAAAAGATGCTGCGGAAAACATTGCCGTGCTTGAATTTATAGTTTCGGGCAAATATCGGGAGATAAATGCTGAAGAAACTGGCGCCGCTGCAATCTTTAACTGTAATAAAGTCAACCAATATGCAACCGATGATTTTCAAATAAAAATTCCTGAAAACAGTTTGTTTGAAAATCTTCATTTTAATTACACTGCAAAAAAGAGAAAATACGGATTTTTATCTGATTTCCACCAGATTAACAATATTGCATCTTTAAAATTACCGGCAATAATCAGCATAAAATGCAACGATATTCAACCTGAAAACCAGGACAAATTTCTGACAGTGAAAGAGGATGAACGGACAGGAGAATTTATTTCGTTAGGAGGAGAATTTAAAAATGGCTGGGTTAGTACCAAAATAAATACTTTTGGAAATTTTGCAGTAAAAACTGATACTTTGGCCCCTGCAATTGAATCCTTAAGCATATCAAATAATCGTTTGATTGAAACTGATAAGTTGCGGTTCAATATCAGTGACGACCTCTCAGGAATTGAAACGATTGAAGGGTTGCTTGATGGAGAGTGGGTTCTTTTTGAATACAACAAATACAGCAATCAAATCACCCATAATTATGATACAAGGCGGTTTGATTTTACAAAAACACACCAAATAAAGCTCACTGTGATTGATAAATGTGGAAACCAATCAGTTTATGAGACCACGTTCGGAATATAAGATAAAAGCAATTGGTTTAATGTCAGGAACTTCGCTCGATGGACTTGATTTGGTTGCTGCTGAATTTTGGAAAAACAATGGCAAATGGGATTTCAATATTGCTGCTGCTGAAACTGAAAATTACGAAAAAAATTGGACTGAACAGTTGAAAATGGCTCCTGCCCTCCCTGGTCAGCAACTTATTAAATTACATGTAGAATACGGACGATACCTGGGGCAAAAAACGAAGGCTTTTATCCACAAAACAAGGTTCAAACCTGAGTTAATTGCATCACACGGTCACACCATTTTCCATCAGCCTGAAAATGGTTTTACTTTTCAACTTGGAAGTAGTTTTGAAATTGCTGCAATTAATGGAATTACAACTGTTGCCGATTTTCGGTCGGGTGATGTGGCGCTGGGCGGACAAGGAGCTCCGCTGGTTCCGGTCGGAGATAAACTGCTTTTTTCAGCCTTTGATTATTGCCTCAATCTTGGTGGTTTTGCCAACATTTCGTTTGATGAAAACAACTGCAGAAAAGCTTTCGACATTTGTCCGGTAAATATTGTATTCAACTATTTTGCATCAAAAAACGGTCTTTTGTTTGATTGTAACGGCAATTTGGGGAGAATAGGCAATATCGATTTTATTTTACTTGAAAAATTGAATTCGCTGGATTTTTACAAAAAAGAACCTCCAAAATCACTTGGCCGTGAATGGGTTGAAAGTGAATTTCTGCCTGTTCTCGAAAAGTATGATTGTTCTGAACCTGATAAAATCAGAACTGTTTATGAACACGTCTCCCAACAAATTTCAAAAATCGCCGGAAATAATGGGAAACTGCTTATTACAGGAGGCGGAGCCTGGAATACTTTTTTAATTGAATTGATTGCAGCAAAATCAAATATACAAATTACAATTCCATCACCTGAAATTGTTGATTTCAAAGAAGCGCTTGTTTTTGCATTTTTGGGAACACTCCGAATACAAAAAGCAATCAATTGTTTTGCTTCAGTAACAGGAGCAAAACACGACCATTCAGCAGGTGTGGTGTTTCCGGCAAAAATATCAGCCTGAAAATACGATTTTAGTCATTCTTAAAAACATTGTAATTGCTGTTATTTAGGCTGAATATAAAATAATACAGCGATGAAATTCAATCCGGCAAAAGCCATTCACGACCTGAAACAGTTTGGGGAATTTGGTGACGTAAATCCTTCAATTACAGATTCATCGACCTACACTTTTCTAAGGGGGAAAACCATGGAAGATACCTTTCACGGGCAAATGGAAGGTTGCTTTTTGTATTCGCGCCACTGGAATCCAAGCAATAAATACTTGGCTGATGCGCTGGCTGCAATGGAAAATACAGAATCGGCATGGATAACTGCCTCGGGGATGGCAGCCATAACCTGCGCGTTACTTCAAATCTGCAAATCGGGCGACCACATTATTACAAGTGTTACTACCTACGGCGGAACTTATGCATTTCTGAAAAACTGGTTACCCAAATACAATATCGAAGTTTCTTTTGTCGATATCACCAATCTTGAACAGGTTAGAAATGCTGTAAAACCCAATACAAAAGTAATTTATACCGAAAGTGTAACCAATCCGCTGTTACAGGTTTCCAATATGCCGGAATTAGCCGCCATTGCCCACTCCAACGGAGCAAAACTGATGGTTGACAATACTTTTACCCCGATGATTTTTTCGCCGGCAATGCTGGGCGCCGACCTGGTTGTTTACAGCATGACCAAATTTATTAACGGTAAAAACGATTGTGTTGCAGGTGCAATCTGTGGTTCAGCTGAATTTATCAATCAACTTTCGAATGTAAACGACGGAACCGCCATGCTGCTGGGCCCTGTTCTCGACCCGCTCCGCTCCTCCTCCATCCTGAAAAACCTGAATACGCTGCACATTCGCATGAAACAACACAGCCGCAATGCACAATACCTTGCCGATAATTTCGAGAAATTAGGATTGAAAATAATTTATCCCGGACTTCAAAAACATCCTCAATTTATGCTTCACAAAAGCATGATGAATGAGGAATTCGGCTTTGGCGGAATGCTGGCTATCGATTTTGGCACAATGGAAAATGCTTATGTGGTGATGCAAAAAATGCAGGAAGCCGGGGTTGGCTATCTTGCTGTCAGTCTGGGGTATTTCCGTACACTTTTCAGCTGCTCAGGGCACAGTACTTCTTCCGAAGTTCCAGTGGAAGTGCAAAAAGAAATGGGTCTTTCAGAAGGATTGGTGCGTTTTTCAGTAGGACTGGATAACGATATTGAAAACACGCTGGAAATAATAAAAAGATGTCTCTGAACTACAGAAAATTCAAATCAATCTCAGAAAAATTATATTTGTGACTTTCAGAAAAATTAAACTGTTAATATGAATAGAAAAGTAATGATTTCAGGAATACTAACCATTGTATTCCTTTGGATGGGTCTTCAGACAAGTAACGGCTGTACCAATTTTTTAATAACCCGGGGAGCATCGGTTGACGGCTCAACCATGATTACCTATGCCGCCGATTCGCATACACTTTATGGCGAATTGTATTTTCAACCTGCAAAAGATTACTCAGTCGGCGCCATGCGCGATATTTACGAATGGGACACCGGCCAATTCCTCGGACGGATTCCGCAACCTGCACATACTTACAGCGTTGTGGGCAATATAAACGAATATCAACTTGCCATTGGAGAAACAACTTATGGCGGACGTGAAGAATTAGGTAAACAAACCGGCGCAATTATGGACTATGGAAGTCTGATTTATGTGGCTCTGCAACGTGCCAAAACCGCCCGTGAAGCCATTGAAGTGATGACAAGTCTTGTTCGTGACTTTGGTTATGCAAGTTCAGGTGAATCATTTTCGATTGCCGACCCGAACGAAGTGTGGATTCTCGAAATGATTGGAAAAGGTGATGGAGAAAAAGGCGCAGTTTGGGTAGCCATGAAAATTCCGGATGGATATATCAGTGGTCACGCCAACCAGGCTCGTATTACCACTTTTCCGCAGAACGACCCTGCTAATTGTATTTATGCACACGATGTAATTTCGTTTGCCCGGGCAAAAGGATGGTACAGCGGAAAAGATGCCGATTTCAGCTTTTCTGATGTGTATGCTCCTGTTGATTTCGGCGGCGCCCGTTTTTGCGATGCTCGTGTTTGGGCCGGTTTTAATAAAGTTGCGGCAGGCATGAATCAATATGCTGAATATGCCAAAGGAATTGTTACGCATGGCGGGTCCAATAATTTTCCAAACAACCGGATGCCGTTGTGGATAAAACCCGACAAAAAACTTTCAGTTCAGGATGTAATGGGAATGATGCGCGACCATTTTGAAGGAACTGCGCTTGATATGACTACCGATATTGGTGCCGGACCTTTTGGCTTGCCTTACCGGTGGCGGAATATGACCTGGTCGGTTGACTCTGTTCAATATTGCCACGAACGGGCTATCTCGACACAACAAACCGGGTTTTCGTTTGTAACCCAAAGCCGTAACTGGCTCCCCAACCCCGTTGGTGGAATTATCTGGTTTGGTGTTGACGATACTTACAGTACCTGTTACACACCGGTTTATTGCGGAATAACCGAAATTCCGGAATGTTTTAAAGTTGGTAATGGCGATATGCTCACCTACAGCGAAACATCGGCATTCTGGACATTCAACTTTGTGACCAATTTTGCTTACCTGCGTTACAGCGATATGATTAAAGATGTACAAAAAGTTCAATCGGAACTCGAAAATAAATTTGTTGCCCATTTGCCTGTGGTTGACAAAGCAGCAGAAACACTTTATACAACCAACAAGGAACAGGGCCTGCGTTTTATTACCGAATACTCGGTAAATGAAGCCAACAACATGACTTCACGCTGGAAAGAACTTGGACAATACTTGCTGGTAAAATACATGGATGGTAATATCAAACGTGAAAAAGACGGTCAGTTTGAACGTACAGAAACTGGATTGGCACCAAATCCGATTTTTGCCGGATACCCGGAGTGGTGGCTGAAAGCCATTGCAAATGCCACCGGAGACAATAAAAAAATGATTGGCAGTGGCGGACATTAATCGTCGGTTTTTCAAATTCTGCTAACATTTTAAAATTGAAGCAAATTTGATTTTGGCGAATAGTTTTTTTTGTTATTTTTGCGCCACTTTTAAAGCAATCTCTTTTTCGTCGGAAGTTGACGAATTATATTGCCAACTTAATAACATTTGAAAAATGGATTTAATAAAATTAGTAGAACAGCAATTCGCCACAGGTAAAGAACACCCGCAGTTTATCGCCGGCGACACAGTAACAGTGAATTACAAAATCGTTGAAGGTAATAAAGAACGTATCCAGGCTTACCGTGGTGTGGTTATCCAGATTAACGGAAGCGGTGCAACTAAAACCTTCACAGTGCGCAAAATGTCAGGTAACATTGGTGTTGAAAGGATTTTTCCGCTAACATCTCCGTTTATCGATTCGATTGAAGTGAACAAACGCGGTAAAGTTCGCAGAGCGAAACTATTTTACCTTCGTGAACTCACCGGTAAGAAAGCCCGAATCAAAGAAAGAAAATTCTAAGAAATACAAAGAGGTCTCTGCAAAGAGGCCTTTTTTTTTGCTGCTAATTCATCTGGATTTACCCGACCAATTCACTTGCCATTTTCAGCGAAGCTTCCGAATAACCATCGCCACCGAGCATTTTGGCCAGCTCAATTATTCTTTCGTGCTCGCCAAGTAATTGCACCGATGTTTGTGTTTTGCCGTTTTCTTCAAATTTATACACTACATAATGTGCATCTCCTTTGGCAGCAATTTGTGGCAAATGGGTGATATTGATAATTTGGGCAGAATCGGAAAACGACTTGATGATATTCCCCATTTTCAATGCAATTTCGCCTGAAACTCCTGAATCGATTTCATCAAAAATAACCGTTGGCAAAGCCTTCGATTTCCGAAGAAGATTTTTGATTGCCAGCATCAGCCGCGACATTTCGCCACCCGAAGCCACTTTCGAAATCTCATTCAGCTCCATGTCGCTGTTGGCGCTGAAATGAAAATAAACCACATCGGTACCTACAGCAGTAAAATCAGGCAGTTGTTCGTAAAGAATCTGAATTCTTGCTTTTGCCATACCAAGCTGGTGTAAATCATTCAGAATGGCTTTTTCAATCTCCGGAAATGAATTTTTCCGTTTTTTACTAAGTTCTCCGGCTTTTGCTGCTAAAATTCCCCTTGTCTCATCGATTTTACTTTTTAAAGCAGCAATTTCATTTTCATAACCAGTCACCTGTCCAATTTTCTCATCAAAAGCATTTCGAAGTTCAATCAGTTCGGCAACTGTTTTTACATGATGTTTCTGCTCAAGGCTGTAAATCAGGTTAAGTCTCGCAGTAGTTTGTTCAACCCGAACCGGATCGTGTTCTATTCCTGCTGCCAATCGTTCAGTTTCATCGAGAATATCCCTGATTTCGAGCAGGCTGCTTTCCAAACGACTCACCAAATCAGGTACTTCGGGAATATAATTCTGAATCTTTTCCAAACGTTTTCTGCTGTCCTTCAGGTTCGAAATAACCGAGAAACGTTCATCATCAATCAGCAATTGTACTTCGGCGAGGGCATTTTTTATCTCTTTGGAATGTGTAAGCTGTGTGAGCAAAACTTCGAGTTCTTCCTGTTCATTCTCGTTTAAAGAAGCTTCGTTCAACTGGTTAAACTGAAATTGCCAGTAGTCCAGTTCAGCACTTTCTTTTGCACTCTTCTCGATTAATTCGTCAAGACTTTTCTGCAACTGCCTGTATTCGGCAAAAACTTCGCGATAATGCGCCAGCAATTTGTTTGCGCCTGAAACAGTATCAACTAAATCTAGTTGAAAACGATGATTTCCAAGTTCCAGGTTCTGGTGTTGCGAATGAATATCAATGAGTGAAAGCGCCAGTTCGCGCAAGGTTTTCAGATTTACGGGGGTGTCGTTGATAAACGCCCGGGAGTTACCCGCCGGTGTAATTTCGCGCCGCAAAATAGTTGAAACAGCAAAATCCAGGTCATTTTCTGTAAAGAAATCTTCAAGCCGATAACTGCCAATCTCAAAAATTCCTTCGACCACACACTTTTTCGACTTGTCTTTTAAAACCGATAAATCAGCGCGGTTACCCAGAATCAAACCCAAAGCGCCCAACAAAATCGATTTTCCGGCACCTGTTTCGCCTGTAATCGAATTTAATTTTTCATGAAAGCCAACGGTGAGGTTATCGATTATAGCATAATTGGAAATTGTCAGGCGTGTCAGCATTTCAAAATGAATTTACAATCCTGTTTCTTCCTCGGCAATTTTTGCATATTTACTGCCATTCGATGGGTCGATTTCGTTGAGAATGGCCAGAACCCGGGTTCGTTCATCGGGAAACGATTTTGAAAATACATTCACCAGCTCACCGGATTTGGAATCAAAAAACATTTGCAAAATATAGGTTGAAGGTCGTTTGCGAAAAACCTTCTGCAAATCACGCAACGACTCGGCAATGTTTGCCCTGCCCTCTTCGGCGCGTTGCGACATGAGGTCAAGCCCGTTTCGGTGGTAATTGTACATGCATTTCCTGAAATCAGCATACGCTTTGTTTAATACATTCTCAACCAGCCAATACCGGTTACGTTCGCTTTCGAATGATTTCCAACCTTTAACCGGCTGGTTTTGTGAGTTATTTACAATGGTCTGCGCCTTTTCGAAATAAGGTGTTCCGCCCTCGGGCGAAAAAGTATCATAACTGAATCCCAGA
This sequence comes from Prolixibacteraceae bacterium, assembly GCA_003516705.1. GTDB lineage: Bacteria > Bacteroidota > Bacteroidia > Bacteroidales > Prolixibacteraceae > Draconibacterium. The sequence goes on from DPCJ01000082.1 coordinate 7,946, forward strand.
ATAACATATGCATAAAAAGCTAAAATATTGGTCAGGTTATCCCGGTTCGAAGTTTCGTTANNACCTGAATCGAGCCTCTGAATTCATCTGCTGAAAGTTGCTCTTCGAGCACAATCATTATATTACACCTGAGTTTTTCGTCGTAACTATAAATATGGTCGGTCCATTTGCGGGTATTCATAAACTCATAAATATCCGATTGCATGGTACGAAACAGGTTCTGGTTGGCCCCTTGAATACGTGTGGATGAAATAGTTACATTACAACGTAATTCCTGAGCTGCTGCCAAAAAAGGCAGTATAAAAACCATAACGAAAAGCAGTATGTACTTCATTTGTTTTTTGAATCGATGGCTAAAAATAAAAAATTGCTGAAAGAAATCAGGCAATCAGTGATTTGATTTTATTCACAATATCGGCAGCAACTTCTTTCTTGCTTTTTAACTCGAAAAANNTCCGATTTCAGTTCTCCCAACGCCTGTGCAATATCTTTTGTAGGTGTTAATGTCAGTTGCCAATCTTCCTTGCCCCGTTTTACCTTTTTGTTTTCGGGAATTTCAATTGAAAAATCTGCAACTGCTGCACACATTACAGCACCCGAACATTGAGAGAACCGGGCAATGCACTGTTCATACATTTCCGCAGCTGACTCAACTTTTATAAGTGCAATTTTACTTTCGGTTGTTTTTACAGAAACCGGCCCTGAAATAAGGATAACATCAGCGCCATTTTCAGCAAGTTCATCGGCAATGGCATAACCCATTTTACCTGACGAATAATTTCCGATAAATCGCACTGCATCAATTTTTTCGTAGGTGGGTCCGGCGGTTACAAGAAACGTTTTTCCTTTCAGACTTTGCGACTGGCTAAAATGGTTAACAAGAAATTCAACAATATTTTCAGGTTCTTCCATCCGTCCTTTACCGGTTAAACCGCTGGCAAGTTCGCCGGTTGCCGGCTCGATAATCATATTACCGATTGCCTTTAGCGATGCCAGGTTTCGCTGGGTTGAAGGGTGAGCAAACATATCGAGATCCATCGCCGGAGCAACAAAAACCGGGCATTTTGCCGACAGATAAGTAGTAACCAGCATGTTATCGGCAACTCCCGAAACCATTTTCCCAAGAGTTGACGCAGTGGCCGGGGCAACAATCATGGCATCGGCCCACAAACCAAGGTCAACGTGGCTGTTCCAGCTGCCATCGTTTGCCCCGAAAAACTCGCTGATTACAGGTTTCCCCGATAAAGCTGAAAGCGTGAGCGGTGTGATAAATTCTTTGCCGGCAGGTGTAATTACCACCTGAACTTCGGCACCTTCCTTTACCAATAAACGCAAAAGCACAGCTGCTTTATAAGCGGCTATGCTTCCGGTAACTCCCAAAATTATTTTTTTCCCTTCAAGCCTCATGGGCCGAATCATTAAACTTTCGGTTTATTTTCCCTGCTGGGATTGCGATGATAAATTTCACCTTCCTTTAATTCTTCAAAAGCAATTAAAGAAGGTTTTGGCATTCTTTCGTAAAATTTCGAAATCTCAATCTGTTCGCGGTTTTCGAAAATCTCTTCCAGGTTATCGGTATAAGAGGCAAATTCCTGTAATTTCTGATTCAATTCTTCTTTTAGTTCCGAAGATATCTGGTTTGCCCTTTTAGCCAGAATCATTACAGTTTCGTAAATGTTACCGGTTTCCTGGGTTAATACGTCCAAGTCGCGTGAAATGGTTGACGGTGCAGCCTTTGTTTTTTTGTAATCCATATACTTAGTTAATATTTGTTTCTGCGTTTTCTTTATAATTCAACANNAATTCATCCACAAACGAAAAGTATTCATCCAAAGCGCTTGAAAGTCGTTCTTCACGTTTGTCAAAAACACTTCCCACAGCCAGATTATATTTCGATTCGAGCAACATAAACTTTAATTCTTCCCGGTATTTCGAGTCGGGATATTTATCCAAACTGTTTGACAATGCAATTACAGATGCTTTATAATTTCCGAAATCGTAATACAATTTTGCACTTAAATACGATTTATAAACCAATTTGTTGTTCATTTCGTCAATCAGCCGGTTTGCCTCATCAACCCTGTCGTTATAAGGGTAAAGGTTTACGTACAACTGAAGTGCATCAATTGCTTCAGTGGTTACCTGCTGGTCGAGCCTTGCTTTTGGCGACATCAGGTAAGAGCAGTAACCAACCATAAAATAAGATTCTTCAGCCAACTCACTCATTGGAAACTCTTTAACAAGCGAATTAAAATAATGTTTTGCCATTAAATAGTCGTTCTGGGCAATCATACACTTGGCATAATAAAAGTAAATTTTATCGGCACGGTTGGTTCCCCTGAAAATGGTTACAAGATCTTTCAACAATGTACCAGCCTTAACATACTCACCATCATCATAATACTCAATGGCTTTTTTGTATTTATATTCAACATCAGTACTTTTTACAATTTTATTGTAGTTTCCACACGAACTGAGTAACAGTGAAACAAGTACCAACCCAACTGCAAAATATTTCATTTTTAATAACATGGCGCAAAAATATATTTTTTTTACAAACCAAAAACCTTTACAGAACCGAAAAATAACGATTTACTTAAAATGTTATTATCGGATATTATTCATTTATAATAAATTAACCATTCAAACCGATTAGAAGTGGTTTAAAAAGTTGATACGAGTTAACAAAAAACCAACGTAATTAGGATTAATTAACAGGCTTAACTAACGTTTTATTAAACTGAGTACCTTGAAATTGAATTTTCCACTCAAAAACATTTGTTATGAATTGCCGCAAATAAAAAAGTTTACATTTGCACCTTAGTTTAATCAAAAATCTTTACAACGTGGATATATTTGAAAAATTCAGGAAAAACAAAGGTGATATTGGTAAGTATATGGACCAGATTCACGGATACTTTGCATTTCCTAAACTCGAAGGTGAACTAAGCCCTTACATGATGTTCAGGGGTAAAAAAGTTTTAAACTGGAGTTTGAATAACTATCTGGGACTGGCAAACCACCCTGAAGTAAGAAAAGCCGATGCGGAAGCTGCGACACAATACGGAATGGCTTATCCGATGGGAGCAAGAATGATGTCGGGGCAAACCAGCAAACATGAACAGTTAGAGCGTGAACTGGCAGCTTTTGTTAAAAAGCCTGATGCTTTCCTGTTAAATTACGGTTACCAGGGCATGGTTTCTGTAATCGATGCCATTTGCGGACGTAACGATGTAATTGTTTACGATGCCGAATCACATGCCTGTATTCTCGACGGTGTTCGTCTGCACATGGGTAAACGATTTGTTTTTCTCCACAACGATATTGACAGTCTTCGCAAACAGTTGGTACATGCATCAAAACTGGCCGAAAAACAAAAAGGCGGAGTACTGGTAATTACAGAAGGAGTTTTCGGGATGGCCGGTGACATGGGTAAACTTGCCGAAATTGCCGCTTTAAAAGATGAATTTGAATTCCGTTTACTGGTTGACGATGCACACGGTTTTGGGATGATGGGTGAAACCAGCGCCGGAACCGGTGAACACCAGGGTGTTCAGGATAAAATCGACCTGTATTTTGCCACATTTGCAAAAGCAATGGCCGGAATTGGAGGTTTTATTGCCTGTGACACTGACATTTGCTATTATCTGCGTTACAATATGCGTTCTCAGACTTATGCAAAATCGCTGCCAATGCCGATGGTAATCGGTGGTTTGAAAAGGCTCGAACTGATTCGCACCCGTCCTGAGTTTAAAGAAAAAATGTGGACAATTGTAGCAGCACTTCAGAAAGGATTGCGCGATGCAGGTTTCGACCTCGGCAAAACAAATACCGCCGTTACTCCTGTTTATATGAAAGGCGGCGAAGCTGAAGCCACCAACCTTGTTTATGATTTGCGCGAAAATTATGGCATTTTCTGCTCAATGGTGGTTTACCCTGTAATTCCGAAAGGTGACATTTTACTCCGATTAATTCCGACATCAGTTCATACACTTGAAGATGTTGATATTACTGTAAAAGCTTTTACCGCTGTGCGTAAAAAACTGTTGGAAGGAAATTATTCCACAACCGAAATGGCATCAGTAAAAGTTGACAAATAAGATTTAAGCATTTTAGGATAACAAAAAAGGGAACCAATTGGCTCCCTTTTTTCTTTTTATATTTTATCGTTACGAATGTTTTTCCGACAAATACCTTTCGGCATCGATGGCAGCCATACAACCCGAACCGGCAGCTGTAACTGCCTGTCGGTAATGTGAATCCTGTACGTCGCCACAGGCAAAAACTCCCGGAACTTTTGTTTTTGAAGTGCCCGGAACGGTTTTTATATAACCAACTTCATCGGTTTCGATGTATTCCTTAAAAATATCGGAATTGGGTTTGTGACCAATGGCAAGGAAAAATCCGTCAATTTTAATCTTAACTTCCTCCTCACCTGCTTCGCCCTGATTTTTCACAAGTACAGCACCTTCAACTACGCCATTATCGCCAAGTAAACCTTTGGTCTGGTGTTTCCACAGGATTTCAACATTTGCTGTTTTCTTCACACGGTCGGCCATCACTTTCGAAGCGCGCAGTTCATCGCGGCGAACAATCAAATAAACCTTGCGGCATAATCCAGCCAGATACATCGCTTCCTCTGCAGCTGTATCTCCTCCACCAACTACCGCCACATCTTTTCCACGATAGAAAAACCCGTCGCAGGTTGCACAAGCAGAAACACCGCCGCCCGCGTATTTCTTCTCGTCTTCAAGTCCTAAATACTTGGCAGTGGCGCCGGTTGCAATTATTACAGTTTCAGCTTCAATCAACTTTGTGTCGTCAATCCATACTTTATGAATATCGCCCGAAAAATCAGCTTTTGTAGCCATTCCCCAACGAATATCTGTCCCAAAACGTGCTGCCTGGGCTTTCAGGTCTTCCATCATCACCGGACCAGTAACACCTTCAGGGTATCCGGGAAAATTTTCAACTTCAGTAGTGGTGGTCAGTTGTCCTCCGGGTTGTAATCCTTCGTACATCACCGGACTCAGGTTTGCACGAGCTGCATAAATTGCGGCAGTGTAGCCTGCAGGACCTGAACCAATAATAAGGCATTTTACTTTTTCTGAGTCACCCGAAACAACAGGCTGACTATTATTACTTTCATTAATATCAAGTGGTTTAAACATAGTTGTAAAATTTTTAATGTTGAACAAAAGTATAAAACATCTGAAACCGCGACGAATAATTACAATCAATAATTACAAACCTGAATAGACAAAAACTATTCGGTAGCACTGCTGACAAAAAAGAGCAAAAGTTTTGCAAATGATAAATCATCGGTTATTTTTGCACGGCCAAAATAAAACTGGCAATCAAGTTCGGGGTGTAGCGCAGCCTGGTAGCGTATCCGTCTGGGGGGCGGGGGGTCGCAAGTTCAAATCTTGTCACCCCGACAAATTGAGAATAAAAGAGTTAGACGAGAGTCCGGCTCTTTTTTTTTCGGGTAGCCACAAAAAAAGCACTGCCATTGCTGACAGCGCTTTTCTTTTCGGGGCATGTGCGCAGGTTTATGCTTCCATGGCCTGGTTCTTTTTGTCGAGCAGTAATACCTCATTCACCATAATTTCGGTCATGTACTGTTTTTCACCGTTTTTATCGTCCC
>DPCJ01000041.1 GCA_003516705.1 Prolixibacteraceae bacterium
AAACTGGCGGTCTGGTCCCAGCTAAATTTTTCCTTCTGTTTAAATCCCTTTTCAATCAGCGTTTTTCGGAGTTCCTCATCTTGTGCCAACAGAATCATGGCATCGGTTATCTGGCCTGTTTTCATAGGGTCGGCATACAAAACGGCGTTGCCGCCAACTTCGGGAATTGAAGTGGTGTTTGAACAAATCACAGGTACGCCGGCACTCATGGCTTCCACCACCGGAATGCCAAATCCTTCGAAAAACGGAACAAAAGTCAGGGCCAATGCAGCGCCAAAAATATCGCGCAACTCTTCAGTGGAAACGCGACCGGTAAAAATCACATCGTTTTTAAAACGCAGGTTGTCATAGGTTTCAAAAATATCGCCTGTTTTGTGCATTTCGCCACCAACAATCAGCAGTTTAATTGCTGAATTTGTTTCTAGTTTAAACCCATCGAAAGCCTTTAACAATCCGCTTACATTTTTTCGGGGATGTAACGCGCCCACAAAAAGGAAATATTCAGTCCCGCCNNGCAATGCGTTTGGCAATGCGGGCAAACCGGGGGAAAAAGTAATTGTAATATTTTGCTATCAACCAGGGAAGGTCTTCGGGGCGGTGCACAAAATTAATATCGTGAATGACTGCCAGTTGCGGCACTTTTGTACGTCGCGACAGGTAGCCGTCGGGCGAAACAAAAATATCAGCCTTGTGCTTTTTCAGTACACGGGGAATTACAAAATCGAACCAGATGTAAAACAAAACAGGGTGCCTGGCCTGCGGCCCAACTACCACAGCAGTAACGTTTTTGGCAAAAATATAATCGGGATTGTACGGTCTGTCGAAAATAAAAATAAACTCATGCTCCGGGTTTTCACGGGTAATTCGATGCAAAGTTTCGAAAGTAAACCAGCCAATTCCTTCTAGTTTCTCTTTCAGCAACAATCGGGTATTTACGGCAATCCTCATATTTCAGGTGTAAAATAGAAATTATTTTCTGATATCTTTGCCCCCCAAAGTTAAAGGTTAATGAAGACTTTCGTTAAATATGTCCTTCAAAAAATATTAGGGCTGAAAACTTACCTCTATGTTTTTGCCGTGTTTGTGATTGTAAAAATCAGGTGGGACAAAAAGGAAAAAGACTTTTTTTACTTCATGCAACTCTTTGCCGATGGCGGCACAATACTCGATTTAGGCGCCAATATAGGAGTTACCAGCTACCATTTTTCAAAAAAATTTCCGGATAGCAATATTATTTCAATCGAACCACTGACGCTGAACATGGACACGCTGAAACGGGTAAAAAAACGTTTCGGTTTAACAAATGTAACTGAATACCAGGTGGCCGCAGGCGATACACCCGGCGAACTCGAAATGGTTATGCCTGTAATTAATAATGTACCAATGCACGGACTGAGCCATGTGGTGAGCGACGAAGTTTCTGACCTGAACACGGGTTTAAAATATACCGTTCCGGTGGTTGTGCTCGACCAGTTTGAACCCTTGCAAACCCTTTCAAAACCTGTTTCTGCCGTTAAAATGGATGTCGAAAATTTCGAATACCATGTGCTGAAAGGCGCTGAAAAACTGATAGTTAAACACCAGCCGGTTATTTATTGTGAATTGTGGGATAACGACAACAGAAAAAAATGTATCAGCTTTTTAAATAACCTGAACTATTCAGCGTTCATATTAGATAAAAAAGAACTGGTGCCGTTTGAAAAGGCAAATTTCGAAAAGCATAATTTCTTTTTTCTGCCGCGAGTTTAACTAATTGAACCAAAAGCTTTGAAACGCAAGTTTATTACTAACCTCATATTGCTGCTTGCCCTCAATCTGCTCATCAAACCATTTTGGATATTCGGAATCGACCGCCCGGTGCAAAACCTTGTTGGCGACGAAACTTACGGTCTTTATTTCGCACTTTTCAACTTCTCGCTTTTGCTGAACATCCTGCTCGATGTGGGAATTACCAGCTTTAACAACAAAAACATTGCTCAGCACAACTTCCTGCTGAAAAAACATTTCTCAAATATCGTCGGGCTGAAATTTCTGCTTGCCATTGTTTATACGGTTTTCAGCCTTACAGCTGCTGCAATAATCGGGTACAGCAAAGTACAGGTTCACCTTTTGGTATTTCTCATTTTCAACCAGTTTCTTATCTCGTTTACCCTGTATTTAAGGTCGAATATCAGTGCATTACATCTTTTCAAAACCGATAGTATCATTTCTGTACTCGACCGCAGTATTATGATTTTGATTTGCAGTGTTTTGCTCTTTACCGATTATTTCAGGGCGAATTTTACCATTGCCTGGTTTGTTTACGCACAAACAGCAGCTTATCTGCTTACCACAATTATTACTTTTTTTATTGTGCTGAAAAAATCGGGGAGGATTTCTGTTCGTTTCAACCCAAAATTTTATACTGTTTTTCTGCGGAAATCATACCCGTACGCGCTGCTGATTTTATTGATGGGATTTTACAACCGCATTGATGCAGTGATGCTCGAACGCTTATTACCAGAGGCAATCGGGAAAGAACAAGCCGGAATTTATGCACAGGCTTTCAGACTGTTGGATGCTGTTTCGATGTTTGGTGTTCTGGTTGCAGGATTGCTGTTGCCTATTTTTGCAAAAATGCTGATTCAAAAAGAAGCCATCGGGTCGATGGTAAAACTTTCGTTTACACTGTTAATGGTTCCGGCAATTGTTGTGGCTGTTTCGAGCATTTTTTACGATACCGAAATTATGGAAGTGCTCTACCATTCAAACACATCGCACTCGTCGGAATTGCTTGGTATTTTAATGACAGGATTTCTGGGTATTGCCACCACTTACATTTTTGGAACCTTGCTTACAGCCAACGGCAGCATCAAACACCTGAATCTGATGGCATTGGGAGGAATGGTGCTGAATGTTACGCTCAACCTTATATTAATTCCGAAGTACCTTGCTTTTGGTTCGGCATATGCCAGCCTTACAACACAAGTTTTAACCGGCATTGCACAGGCTTTTCTGGCGATGTATATTTTCAAATTGAAACCCGATTTCAGGGTCATTCTGCAATTCCTGCTTTTCGCCGTGGCAGTGATTGGTTTGGCCTTCGTCTCAAAGTACTTCGGCAACTGGTTTTTCGGCTATCTTTTTCTGCTTTTTGCATCGCTTTTGGTAGCTTTTGCATTGCGGCTGATTAATTTGAAAGAGCTATACAAAATCATTCTTACCCGTTAGCCATGTCCAATCCAACCATCAGCGAACTTCAGAGTTCAGGGAAATATGAACTGATAGCTCAACTCAATCATAGTCAGATTAAGGAGTTTGTTGTTGAACAATTAACTACAAAAACAAAAATTATCAGTTTTTATATGTACTACCAAATTCTGATGATTGTGGTTGGGATGTTTTTTTTTACCCGTTCAATTGTGCTTGCCTTTAAAGGAGATTCAGAACCTCTGTATTATTCGATGGCCGCATTGGTTTTTTGTTTTTCGATACTGATTATAATTCACGAATTGTTGCACGGAATTGCACTAAAACTGGCCGGAGCTAAACGCGTTACCTTTGGCGGCTACTTAAAAAAATTTATTTTTTATGCCGAAGCCGACCAGTTTGTCATCAACCGCAAACAATTTGCTTTTATCGCATTAACACCTTTGTTTGCAGTAAAACTGATTACATTAACTGGAATAATTTTCCTTTTCAACCAACCCGTTTTTTACTTCCTGATTTTTGTGATGAGCGCCCACAGCCTTTTCTGCGCCGGAGACATCGGACTGCTTTCGGTTTTTTATCAGAGCAGTGAAAATGAAATTTTCACTTTTGATGTGAAGGCGGAAAAAACGTCCTATTTTTTTAGAAAAATCTGATTTTCTGTTTTGCTTGTAACAAAAATTTATCCATGAAAATTTAAAATCTTGTTTTAAATTTTCATGGATAAATAGCTTAAAGAAAAATGATTTTCCTGAATGGAAATCTATTTTGCTATTGTTTCAATTGCAATTTTTATTCTCGAAATGGTTTCTTCTTTCCCAAGTATTTCGCAGATTTTAAACAAATCAGGACCTACATTTCCGCCAACCAGGCAAAGCCGCAGCGGGTTCATCACAGCACCAAAGTTCCAGCCTTTTTCATTCATGAAATTGGAAAAAGTTTCCTTAATCAGCTGTTGTTCCCAGCTATCAACAGTTTCAAAAACACCGCTGATTGCTGTTAATTGTTCAGGTGTTTCAGTCAGCCAGCGTTTCTCAATGGTTTTGGCATCGTAGCTTTTTGGCGTTTCGAAAAAGTAGTAGCCCTGCTCCCACAATTGCGGCACAAATTCGCAGCGCTCCTTGATTTCGGCAATCACTTTTACCACCATTTCGTCACTCACGGCAACCCCTTTTTCTTGTAAAACAGGCTGAAATAAAACGGCTAATTCCTGTTCTGTTTTTTGCTGAAAATAATGCCGGTTGAACCATTTTGCCTTTTCGGGGTCGAAGCGCGAACCAGATTTTACCACCCTTTCGAGACTGAAAATCGGTGCCAGTTCTTCGAGTGAAAAAAATTCCTGCTCAGTGCCGGGGTTCCAGCCCAGCAAAGCCAGCAGGTTAATAAAAGCTTCGGGGAAATAACCATCTTCGCGGTACCCGTGAAAAGTTTCACCAGAGGTCGGGTCGTTCCACAAAAGCGGGAAAACCGGGAATCCCATTTTATCGCCGTCGCGTTTGCTTAGTTTGCCTTTGCCAACAGGTTTCAGAATGAGCGGCAGATGCGCAAACCGCGGACGGATTTCCCAACCCAGTGCGCGATACAACAACACATGCAGCGGCATCGACGAAAGCCATTCTTCGCCACGGATTACATGCGAAATTTCCATCAAATGGTCGTCAACTACGTTGGCAAGGTGGTAAGTTGGCATTCCGTCCCATTTGTAAATTACCTTGTCGTCGAGCACCGAAGTATTAAAAGTTACTTCGCCGCGAATGATATCATTTTCTGTAACATCAGTATTTTCAGGCATTCTGAAACGAACCACAAAATGTTCGCCCGTTTTCAGCCGACTTTCAACCTCCGCTTTCGATAAAGTGAGTGAGTTGCAAAGTGTGCCACGGGTTTGAATTCCGTACGAAAAAACGTCACCTTTCTGTTCAGCTTCCAACCGCAGTTTTTCCAGTTCTTCAGGAGTATCAAATGCATAATAAGCCCAGCCCGATTCGAGCAACTGGTCGGCGTACTGTTTGTATAAAGACTTGCGTTCGCTTTGCCGGTACGGGCCGTAATTTCCGCCAATGCCGGGACCTTCATCAAAATGCAATCCGCACCAATTCAGACTTTCGATAATGTATTCCTCGGCACCCGGCACAAAACGGTTCTGGTCGGTATCTTCGATACGTAAAAGAAAATCGCCGCCATGTTTTTTGGCAAACAGGTAATTAAACAACGCCGTACGCACACCGCCCATGTGCAGCGGTCCTGTCGGACTTGGCGCAAAACGCACCCTTACTTTTGAATTACTCATTGTAGTTTTTTTGAAATCAGTGCAAAGATAGAAGAATGCATGAATGCGTGAATGCATGAATGCAAGAATGGAAGAGGCAAGAATGGTAGAATAAGTGAATGAGTAAATGGATGAGTGGGTTAATGAGTGAATGGGCAGGAAACGACGGAATGGAAACCCTGTAAGGCCCGCCTGAACGAATTCTTTCGGGCAGGGTTTGATTATAATAACCCCGGGTTTCAACCCGGGGTAGGAGACCTCCAAAAAATCCCTGCCCGTTGATTGAAAAGCAAAGCCCGGATAAAGGCTGATTAACGATTTTTGAATGAAAAAATAATGAATGGAATTACTGCTGTTCCCTGCTCATTTTCCCCCGGTTAAACGAAAAATAAATTCCCGCCACGCTGATGGTTGCAAAAGTGATGAACCCGAATTTCAGCGCTTTCAGAAACAACGGATTGGAAACGGTTTCAACGGCCTGCTTGTTAAACAGAATGGCAAAAAACAAAGTGGCGATGGTCATACTCGTAATCTGACCGACCACGCGCATCGTTGATGCTGAACCCGAAGCAAGTCCCAGCTGGTTTTTCTGCACCGAACTCATAATGGTATTCATGTTGGGCGACGAGAAAAGTGCAAACCCGGTTCCCACCCAGAAAAGCAGGATAACAATCAGCGCAATGGGTGTCGATTCGGTGAGAAAAGCAAAGGCTGCCAGCCCGATGGTACACATCGTCATTCCGGCGGTAGCAAGGTAGCGCGGTTGAATCCGGTCGGAAAGCCGTCCGGTTACCGGCGAAAAGAGCGCCATCACAATGGGTTGCGCCACCAGTATTGAACCTGCATCGCGCGGCGAAAGACCTTTTACTTTTTGCAGGTATAAACTCAGCAAAAAGATGATGGAAAATGTGGCGCTATAATTAATGAGCGCCGCCAGGTTCGAAAAGGCAAACAAACGGTTGTGCGTGAAAAGCCTGGTTTCGAGTACAGGATTTGCCGATCGGTTTTCGAGCATCCAGAAAATCATCAGAAAAATAGCACCGGCTCCCATTAAACTCCAGCCAAAAAGTTGCGGAATTCGTGCCGAACCGTAGGCAAGCCCCACAAGTCCGAGCATGTAAAATACAGTTCCTTTAAAATCGAGTTTTATGCGTTCTTTTTTCTGCTCCTCGTCTTTACCCAAAAACAGAAACGCGATGATGGTAATCAGCAAACCAAACCCCGACGACATAAAAAAGATGGAACGCCAGCCAAGGTATTGCGTCAGAAATCCACCGAAAAAAGGACCAAAAGCAAGTCCGAGATAAACACCTGAAACCGATATTCCGAGTACCCTGCCCCGATATTGAGGCAGAAAAGCCGACACAAGAATGGCTGCACCCGTGGTACTTGTAAAAGCAGCACCAATGCCCTGCAAAAAACGCAGTACAATAAGCCAGTAGCCCGAAGTGGCAAAGCCGCTCAGCAGTGACGAAACAGTAAAAATCACCATCCCTGTTTTGTACAATCGTCTGATTCCGGTTAAATCGCCCCAGCGCCCAACCGGCAGTAAAAACATGGCTGTTGAAAGTAAAAATGCGGTAACCACCCAACTGAGTGTAACCGCATCAAGCCCGAAATCCTTTTCAATTGCTGGCAAGGCAATGTTTACCGACGAAATCAGAAACGTTCCGAAAAACGAACTTGCCGCCACTATGGCCAATATCGAGATTTGTTTTTTTGTCCAATTCATGTTGGTGCTTCTAAATTCAGCCGATAAACTTATTGATATTTTGGGTTTGTTGATACTTTATGATTGGGTGAATGAGTTATTGGGTGAGTGAGAAGAGGGGAACAGGAAGTTGGGAGGAAGGAGAAAAAGTGATTGATAGAGATTGATGGTGATTGGGGGAGAGAAGAAGAAAAGTGATTGATTGAGATTTGTGGTAAATGCTGCCGACATATGGCGCCTTGCTCTTTGCTCTCTGCTCCCCGCTTTTTAACCACAGAGCCTGGCTGCCGCAGGCAGGGACACGGAGGTGGCACAGAGAGATTGGGTAAATGAGTGAGTGGGTGATTGAGTAACTGAGAAAGTACGACAACTGAAGAAAAAGTACAGGAAGTTGCGCAGATCTGTTGGAGCAAAATCAGGGTGTTCCTGTGGATTTTGTTAAAACCCTGATGGGGTTCGATTATTATTGCCCCGGGTTTCAACCCGGGGTGGAAGGACCCCAAAACTCCCTGTTCGTAGTTTGAATAGCTGACCCGGATTCCAAACGAAATTATGCGAAAAAGACTTCGGAAATCTTCCTTTCAGCCTCTTCCGGGAAGCTTCCGGGAAAGGAAATCATAGAGATTTCCTAAGGGATTACTTTTCCGGGAAAGGAAATATCTATCATGGGAAAGGAAATATTCTTTCTGACCTGTCCCGGCAGGCTTCCGGGAAAGGAAATTATAGAGATTTCCTAAGGGATTACTTTTCCGGGAAAGGAAATATCTATCATGGGAAAGGAAATAATCGTTCTGACCTCTCCCGGCAAGCTTATGGGAAAAGAAATAACTAAGATTTCCAAGGGGATAGCACTGACGGGACCGGGTAAAATGGCTTTACCAGCAGGTAACAGCTTTTTCCCGGCGGATAAACATAAGCTGGCGGATTACCGGCCAGTGGCGAAGTTTTGCTTATTTATCCGGAGTCCCGGGAACGATGGCTTTCATCGGGAAATACTCGTAGTGGTTGATTTTTCCTGCCGGGTCGTTGGCAATAAAATCCTGCAGTTCCTGTTCGTTTTCAACCCCTACAACGCCCAGTCCGTAGATTTCTTTGGGTTCGAAAACAGGCCCGAAAGCGAAGACTTTTCCCTGGTTCATTTTTTCGGTCCAGTAGGCCACATGCAGCATCATAATTTCGCGTTCTTCGGCAGTCATGGTCATGGCAAAATCAGGTCTCGAAGGGTTTAAATACACGGCAAAAAATTGTTTTCCCATTATGATATTTTTGGTTGTACAAATATAGAACAATGGCTGAATTTGATTGGAGGAGGTTTAACTGTTGGTTTTGGGGAGTTGTAATTTGTAACTTGAAGGTGTTTTATTCAAATCCAGTGGGCAGTTTTCTATTTATTTTTTTGCTAATCTCATTTACAAAATTTCGCATGTTAGCTGGTGCTGCTCCATTCATATAATTTTCTTCCTTGTAACCATAATTGGTTGTAATGACTTTTAATCCTTCTTCGGACCTCCAATTTCGTATGAACTTCCAGTTTTTATCATTTGCAGGATTTACTTTTTCTGGAAATGCTTCAATTACATCTTTTATTAAGTCAAGATTCATAACAGGACAAAAGCGATATTGATAAATATTTTTCTCCAAATTATGACTAATCCTTTCTTTATCGAATTTCCAATCTGCTTTGTTATTTAACCATTCTCCATAAGTAAATAATTCTGAATTTTCATTAAAGCCCAATCTTGATTGAATACAACCCCATAAATTAAATTCATAATTGTTCTCATATCCAAAGCAATAATATTCAGGTTTATAGCTTTTTTTTCTTTGGTCATAACACCATTTGTAACTAAATATGGAATCCCAAAGAACTTTTTCTCCATTGTGATAAACACGTCGGTTTCTCCAACCTTTCATGTTCTCCACTAAGTCATCTAACAATTCAATTTGATCTTCAGCAATTGAAACTCGATAAATTGCCTTTTTCCCCTCACCAAATTCGATGAAGGAATCAAATTTTTTAGCTTCAACAACTGCAAATTCAAATGTTTGAGAAGATGAATAGTTAAATTCAACAGTTATTCCAAAATCAGGTACTGGGTCAATTATTAATTCGACTTCTGGTTCTACATTTTTTACTTTTGGTTTGTTTCCATTTTGGACATTTAAATTAGTTCCACATTCTGGGCAAAACTTAGAGTTTGGCGCATTAGGATATTTGCAATTTGGGCAATTAATTTCAGATTGATTTGCACCACAATGAGGACAGAAATTAAACTCTTCCTGGATGATTGAACTACATTTGTAACAAATTTTCATAGCTATTTATTTAATTAGTTTGCAATTGCCTTTTACAGTCACTTGCAAATACAATTTTTAATGGCTGGTTTTATTTTCATAATAATCGTCTGTATATGAATAATGAATATTTTGACCTGCAATATTTTCATTAAGTTCATGAATTTTAGGTTTAAATTTTTCTTCAATGTTCAAAGATTCATATTCGGTTTTTAACCACAAGTATTTTTCAAAAACTCGAGGATTTTCAAAGCTAGAGTCTAAACCTTTAATAATTGTATTCTTAATTTTATTTAGACTTTGCGTTAATTTTATTTTACTCATCTCAACCCACGACTGTAGTACTTCAAAATATATCATTTGATGAAAACCAACGCTTCCATCAGAAAAACGCTTTATATATTGATGGTACGGGTATCTATCTCTTTTTGATTCTAGAGGATAATTGAGTTTTTTAATGAGTCTATCAGACAGCAAAACTCGAGGAAAAATGGCAGAACTTGACTCTAATTGGTAAGCATCAATCAATCCTTGTCCAAATATAATTCCGTCGGGTGTATGAACAACATTACCGATAGTTATACCTCCACGAAATAAGATACCTTTCATCATCAATGTTGCCCCAACATATGAAAGGTTTGAAATTAAGGTTGAAAAGCTTTCATTTATGTTATTTTCATCACAATTAACAGTAACCGCAATAGAATCAGAAAAGGAAGTACAATTTGTCCTGTCAACAATATTAAATTCAACCATATTTCGTTTCTGGGCATCCTCTTCAATTTCAATTAACTGTAAATCCCAATTTGTGGAAATTTCTCGTCCTTTTAAAAATTTAAGAGATTCATAAATCAGATTTATACTTCCAGGACTTCTTTCGGATTTGCGAACAATATCACTAAATCCTAAAATATCAATAAAAACAACCAACCTTTCTTGATATTCTGTCTTTGGAATTTTTCTTCTCGTTCTAATTATTGCCATCGTTTAGTTAATTTATTCCGAGTTTAGACTCGCGGTCAACTAATTTATAATCGTATTGTGTTTATTTTTCTTATAGCTTTTTAAAAGTGGCTTTTAAGGATAAAACCCAAAATTATTTAATTCCCGGATTTGTTATTAGAAGCCTTTGGTTCATAATTAGTTAATTGTGCTCTAAAAGTAAAAAGTATTTTACATAAATGCAAATCAAAAGTCGGGAGTCGGGAGAAGGAAAAATCACAACAATCAAATTACAAAAACCAAATCTCAAAATTCAAATAACAAATTGTGGGGAGCCAGTAGCCGGTTCACAAAATTTCCCCGCCTTCCAGGAGGGGGTGCGGAGGAATGTGTGATGGAAGGGGTGGTGGAAGACAAACAAATAGCGACGGGCAAGGAGTTGGGTGCGGAGAGCAAAGAGTAATTAGCCAGATATTCAATTATCGTTCACATACGGATGCCAGCAACAAAAGCGAAAAAAGCAGTTCGCTCCTGAAACTTGAAGTTACCAGCGAAAAAAGACTGGCAACGAGATAAGAAACCGGGATAAACGAAATAATAAGAATTTCCTGCGATGCAGCCAGCGTTTGGGCGCGTGCTTCCCCGTATGAACTTACAGCAATTACACGACCACCGGCAGTAACCAATTTGCATCGGCAGGTACGGTCATCCAGGCGGGTTTTCCGGCTTCACCTGCTTTTAGGCATTCTTCTTCAGTTTTAGCTTCAGGTATCGGGTCGCCATGATTGGAAATGCTTGTACTGAGGTTTTCTGACATCCATGCCTGCTGGCCGATTTTTACCGTGGGGCAGGTTTTTCCTTCGCGGTCGGTTTACGCGTTAATCCGGGTGGTTATTGAAATAACCAAAACAATAAAAAAAGGAAGTTGGTTCAGCAGGGAAATAACACCTGCTCCTTCCTTCATAAATCGGGAGTACTCCTCCTTTCCGTAAGGAAAATTTTTGAGTTCTATACTTGTTGCAGTAAAACTGTGGCAGAGGGGTCTTGTGTTAATGGAAGTGTAAATGATACAGTTGTTCCTTTATCTTTTTCACTGTCGATAGCCAGTGTTCCTTTGTTTTTTTCCACAAAATCTTTTACCAGAATAAGCCCCAACCCTGTACTCATCTCATTTTCGGTACCTTGCGTATGAAATGTGCTGTCGATATCAAATATTTTCGAGAGCTTGGATTTTTCGATTCCAACGCCGTTATCGATAATGCTAACCGTGGCCATATTATTGGTTGTTACCGCAGCAGTAATGG
>DPCJ01000163.1 GCA_003516705.1 Prolixibacteraceae bacterium
TCCAGCTGCCTTCGGCACAGGTTCTGACTTTACTCGGTGAGGATGGAATCAGAACCATGGTAAGCAATCATTACGATTTGCTTATTCAAAGCGAAATAAAGGAGTTATTTCCAAAAAATCCGGTTGCACTTGAAAAGGCAAAAGAACATGCTGCCGACTTTTTTATTCAGATTTGTGGTGGACCAATGTATTTTAACAAACACCGCGGAAAACCAATGCTCAACCGCCGGCACCTGCCTTTTTCTATTACAGCTGAAGGACGCGAAGTATGGCTGGACTGTTATCGTGTGCCACTGCTGAAAACCGGCCTCCCTGAACCTGTTTTACTCTCTTTCTGGAAATATCTCGATGTTTTTTCGAAATGGATGGTAAATTCGCACTGAACAAGGAGGATTAACAATTTATAACAATTCTTATTACCAAGTAAACATTAGTATTAATCTGGTGTTTATTAACTGAATAACACTTGAAAAATTTATCAACTCATAAATAATTAATGATGAAACTGTACAATTTTTTGTTTTTTGCTGTGTTTGTTGCAGCACTTTATTCATGTTCACCAAAACCGGCTCAGCCTGTTGAACAAGCCAATGTAAAATATTATCGCGGACTGCTTTTCAGCGAATCACCATGGGATACCGAACGCGGTTCACACGAAATTACCGCTCCGGATGCAAAAACCATTAACAACTTTAAATTTACCTGGAACGAAAATAATCAGCTTGTTTCGGTAGAATACAACCGCAACGACTCGTTATTGAATTACTCACCCATGGGTCCGGCAAAAATTACATACACCTACGAAGGCGACTTGCAGGTAAAACATTCATTCGACGAAAAAGGCCAGCCTGTGCAGGATGACGGAGCATCGGTTTATGAATATAAACTCGATACTGCCGGGATGCGTGTTGCACTCAGGTTTCTTGATGACGCTGGACAACCGGCAGAAAACCGCAACAAAATCAGCAATTTTGTATGGTCGAAAACTGATGACGGAATGATTCGTGAACTCAGATACAACCTTGCGGGCGACTCGGTAGTGATGAATCCATTCTGTCCGTTCTATGAACTACGTTTTTCATACGATGAAAAGGGGTATCTCACACGCATGGCCAATTATGATAACGACACATTGTATAACTGCACTGCCGAGAACTGCGGTGATGTCGGTGTTTCCTATTTCAAATTCGAAAATAATGAAGCCGGTGATTTATTGACCTTCTCGGTTCACAACACCACAGGCCGCATGTCAAATCTTTTCTGGGGCTGGGCAAAAAGAGTTAACACTGTTGATGCCAACGGGTATGTTACCGAAACCGCGATGTTCGACCAGGATGATGAATACCTCGGTGGCAAAGGCGTACCGGTTACACAAACTGTTTATGATGAACATGGTGCTCCGGTGAAAAGAACTTCGATGGATAAAGACCGGAATGTGATAAATGACCCTAACAGCGGAGTTGCAGTTACCGAGTTTAAATACGACGAAGTTGGACGCAGAACAGAAACCCTGCGTTTCGACAAAGACGGAAATCCGGTTGAAAATAAGCAGTAATAATTTTGCAATACTTAATAAAGTTTTACTTCGGGGTTTTTCGCTCCGGAGTAAAACTTTGTGTTTTCAGAATACAACAGTAAATAACTTTCTTCTAATCCGATTTTTGAAATGAAAAGAATCACACCAATCGTTTTATTGGCTGCAGTTATCATTTTAACTGCATGTTCGGGAGGCCAGAAACAACCTGCTTCCGTCGATTCAACCTCAAAACAGGAAGCAGCTAAACCTGTTGAAATAAACAACGAGGCAAAATTGCTGCTTGATTATCTTGCCAAAAACGGCGACTATGTAAACAGTCGTGAATTCCCGTCATTAATTAGCGCCGAACCTGCTTTTGAAGTACTTGAAGCAAAAACACTGGTAATTGATATGCGGAAACCCGAAGTGTATAAAAAGGGGCATATAAAAGGAGCTGTTAATGTTGAAATGTCCGACCTGCCGATTTATTTTTCAGAAAAAATAAAACCTTTTGAGTATGATAACATTATTCTGGCCAGTTACTCAGGGCAAAGTTCGAGTTACGCCACATCACTGTTGCGATTGATGGGTTACGGGAATGTTTTTTCGCTTCGCCATGGAATGAGTGGCTGGAACCCGAAAATGGACAATAAATGGGCTGCCGGTATTTCGTCGGAATATGAATCTAAGCTTGACTCTACTACTTATAACAAAGCTGCTGCCGGCGATTTCCCAACATTAAATACCGGGAAAAGCACGGGTGCTGAAATTTTTGATACGAAGATAACTTCACTGTTCAGCGAGTACGAAAAAGCGCACATTAGTGCCGATTCAGTATTTGCACATCCCGAAAAGTATTACATCATAAACTACGAACGAAAAGATAAATACGACACAGGCCATATTCCCGGGGCTGTACGTTATAAACCAGGTGGCACACTCGGAATTGTGGCTGAAATGCAGACCATTCCTGCGGACAAGGAAGTGGTGGTTTACTGCGGAACCGGTCATAACTCAGCTTTTGTAACAGCTTACCTGCGGTTGTTCGGGTACAATGCCAAAACACTTCGGTTTGGAAATAACTCGTTTATGCACAATAAAATGGTTCGTGAAGAACAAACCATGTCGTGGCAGCCTTACCAAAAGAGCGATACAAAGAATCTTCCGGTTGTAAAATAAAATATATTCAGTTTGATTGCTTTAGAGCATATTCACCCGATGGTGGTTCATTTCCCCATAGCCCTTATTATTGGAGGGTATGTGGCAGAAATTACACATCTGTTTTTCAGGAAAGAACCAGTTCTGAAGGTTTTTCATTTCTGGCTGTTGGCAGCAGGTTCGGTGTCGGCGTTTGCTGCGTATTTCAGCGGGGCATTTCTAACAAGCGCCGTACCGCCTGAAGCAACGGTTGTGTTCAGTCGCCACGAACTATTTGCAGAGCTTACAGTTTTTACCACACTCGTTAACACTGCGCTGATGCTTTACCTGAAACTGGAGAAAAAAGATGAAACAAAGTTGAAGTGGCTGACTTTTGTGTTGAATTCTATAACGGTTATTTTACTTTTCATCACCGGGCATAACGGTGGTGTGCTGGTTTATGAATATTTACTGAAATAAAAGCTTGAGTGAGCTTCGAAAAAGATTTTTCATTTTTGGGAATTACTTACCAATAAAAATATTTTTATATTTGCAGCCGCAAAAGGGGGGATTAGCTCAGTTGGCTAGAGCGTTTGACTGGCAGTCAAAAGGTCATCGGTTCGATTCCGATATTCTCCACTTGAAAAGACAAAGAGTTACAAAGATTAAATTTGTAGCTCTTTTTTCGTTTTAAATCTCCTTTAAAATTTCACGTGCTATTAATACACCGTTTACCGATGCTTGCATCAGCCCGCGGGTGATTCCGGCGCCATCGCCTCCCACATACAGATTTTTAATGGTATCAGTCTGAAATCCGGAGTTTACCTTTATTTTATTGGAATAGAATTTAACTTCAACACCATACAATAGTGTTTCGTCGCTTGCCAGCCCCGGACTCACCTTATCGAGCGCCTGAATCATTTCGATAATGTCGGTCATAATCCGGTAGGGTAAAACTAAGCTCAAATCTCCCGGAATTGCATCTTTCAGTGTTGGAATTATATTGTTGCGGAACAGTCGTTCGGGCGTGGTCCGCCGCCCGCGAATGAGGTCACCAAAACGCTGCACAAGAATTTTGTGCTGTGTAAGCATGTTGGCCAAATCTGCGATGTGTTTACCAAATTCGATGGGTGCATTGAAAGGCTCGGTAAATTTTTGCGACACCAGCAACGCAAAATTTGTGTTGTTGCTTTTCAGGTCTTTGTAGCTGTGCCCGTTAACCACAGCAAGATTGTTGTCGTAATATTCCGACGACACAAAACCACCCGGATTGGAACAGAATGTGCGCACTTTATCATCAAAAGTTTTTGTGTAATGCACAAGCTTGGCTTCATAAAAATTTTCGTTGATTTCATGCATGATTTCGTTGCGGCACTCCAGGCGAACACCAATATCAACAACCCCAACTTCGGTATTGATGTTATGGGTTTCGCACATTTTCAACAACCAGTTGGAGCCTTCCCGCCCAACGGTAACAACCACTTTCGCGGCAAAAATGGGTTCATCATTCACCACAACCCCTTTAATTGTTCCGTCATCGAAAATAAAATCAGTAACCGGCTTGCGGAAGAGTATTTCAACTCCTTTTGAACTGATAAAATCGAAGAGTGATTTGTAAAGTGTTTGTGTTTTTTCGGTTCCTAAATGTCTGACCGGACAATGCACCAGCCGAAGGTTTGCTTCGATTGATTTCTTCTGAATTTCACGCATGGCAGGAGAAATTTCAGCTCCATGTACACGGGGATCACCACCAAATTCAAGATAAATTTTGTCGGCGTAGGCAATCATTTCTGTAGCTGCTTCAACACCGATATAATCAGAAATTGTTCCGCCCACCTCGTGTGAAAGCGACAGTTTTCCATCAGAAAAAGCACCTGCTCCAGCCCATCCTGTGGTAATGTTACAGGGTTTGCAATGCACACAAATTCCGCCGTTGGTATGTTTCGGACATTTACGTTTGTAAATTCCGTTGCCTTTTTCAAGCATCAGAATTTTGAGTCCGGGCCTGGTTTTTATTAGTTCGTAAGCAGTAAAAATGCCGGCAGGACCGGCACCAACTATTATTACATCGTATTGTTTGTTCATGCTGAAAATGATTTGGTTTCAGAAAGTACTAAATTATAATTTTCAGATTGAATTAACAGGTCAATTTATCATCCAGTACATCATTCCCTTTTTCATTTCGAGATAATCGAAATCGTATTTATTGTAGATGAAATTGATAGGAAATATCAGAAAATAACTGACGGGTTCACCATTCAGTTTTGCAGGTACCCAGGCACCCTCAAGTTTTGAGAAAGCATTCACAAGTATTCCGTTTAGTATCTGGCTGATACCTTTAACAATCTGTACTCGACCAATCTCGCCATCTTTTGTAATTACAAGCCCAACCACCATTTTCCCTTCTACGGTTAGCAAGTCGAATTTTGCATCTTGAATTGCCTGCCTGATTTGCTGGTTTAAAAAACCAACACCCGGCTCAAAACGAGGTTCGCTGTCAACCGAATAAAAAATATTTTCAATTAAAGGTCTTCCGTCGGGGAGCCAGGTTTTATTCGAAACCAACTCGTTATTTCTATAAATCGAGACTGATTTTTCAGCACCTGAGTTGTACCGCTCTTTTATCTCCCCATCCAATAGCAGCGGAACCTTCTGTTTTGTAATGCCAGTACGTTTCATCGCAGTATTTAATCTGTCAGTAAATTCGAATCTGCCATCAGAAAGCGGCTTAAAAGTTCTGATCAGCTTTCCTGTAAATTCATCGCTTTTTATCTGTACACCGTAAACCGAATCATTTTGTGGTTTCAATTTTTCGTTGAGAACCAGTAGCCAGCCTTGTTCTGTATTTTTATATGTTTTTATTTTCACTATTCCACTGCCTTTAAAATCCACTTTTTTCATCATGTCCTGTTTGCCCGAAGGGTTCAATTTTCCGTTTACACCAAAAAAGTAAACTGTATCTTTTTGACCCGTTGAAACCAGCGGTAACAATAAAATAATCAGGTAAATCAGTTTTTTCATCTCAATATCAGGTTAAAATTGTAGCACAAGCTGTTCGTTCAGCAACCTGAACGATTTGCGATGGTATTTCGTAATACCGCAGCTGGCAATGGCAGCGCGGTGTTTTACTGTTGGATAGCCTTTGTTGGTTTTCCAGTCGTAAGCCGGAAATTCACCGTGAATGTTCAGCATAAAATCATCACGGTAAGTTTTTGCAAGCACCGAGGCGGCAGCGATTGAAAGAAATCGTCCGTCACCTTTAATCATGCAGGTAAACGGAATGTTGGTTTGTGGTCTGAAGCGGTTTCCATCAATTAACAAATGTTCAGGTTGAATCTTAAGCTTTTGAACTGCCCTGTTCATTGCCAGAAATGAGGCATTCAAAATGTTTACTTCGTCGATTTCGTTGTTGTCAACGGCTTCAACAGCCCAGGCCAAAGCTTCCTTTTCGATGAGTGGGCGCAGTTCGTACCGCTGCTTTTCGGTAAGTTTTTTTGAGTCATCAAGCAAGTCGTTTTCAAAATCAGGTGGCAAAATTACTGCCGCTGCGAAAACCGGACCCGCCAGACATCCGCGGCCAGCCTCATCGCACCCGGCCTCCAGTATATTTTCTTTATAAAATGAAAGTAATTTTGACATTTTTTTTGCATTCAAGCATTTAAGCATTCTCGCATTACTATTGTAACGTCCTGTTAATACTTGCCCACAACAAACTGGCGGTCTGGTCCCAGCTAA
>DPCJ01000210.1 GCA_003516705.1 Prolixibacteraceae bacterium
TGTTGAAAATCATCCATTTTCCCATATCGTTCACACTCGAAATTATGCCGCCCAAAGCGCCGACTTCCTCCCAGTTGACAAACTCAATTGGAATATTTTTGTCGTTTTCAAAAGCGTGCGGTGTGGCAAAATTTCCTTTTTCATTTAGTTTGCTGAGCGAAAAAATGGTACGGTTCATTTTTACAGGGTCGAGAATTCTGCCCTGCAGGTTTTCGCCCCAGGTTTTTCCGGTAACTTTCTTAATTGCCTCTCCTACAGTGATGTACATCACGTTGGAATAGCCAAAGCCATCGCGGAAATTAAACTTTGGTTCAAGGTATTTCAGTCGTTTTATTATTTCAGCCGAATTCAAATCAGATTTGTACCAGATAAAATCGCCGCTGAAAGTGCCCAACCCAACGCGGTGACAAAGCAAATCCTTAATGGTTGTTTCGCGGCTTACAAATGAATCGTACAATTCGAAGTCGGGGATGTATTTTTGTACTTTGTCATCCCAGTTCAGTTTTCCTTCCTGTACAAGTATGGCAATAATTGCCGATGTAAAAGCTTTTGAATTTGAAGCGATTGAATATAAAGTGTTTCCGTCGGGTTTTTCGGGTTTGCCAACTTCCAGAACGCCATAACCTTTACTGAAAACAATTTCACCGTCCTTTACAATTCCAATGCTCATGCCCGGAATTCCCCAGTCGCTGGCAGCTTTCTCAAAATAGGCATCCAGTTTTTTTAAGTCAACATTTTGCGATTGGGCAAACAAACCAGAAAGACAAGCCAGAATAATCAGCAGCGTCAAGCGTTTCATACTATTCAATTTTAATGATGTTCTAAAAATAGGTGATTTTTTTATTTAGGTTGAAATAAATTCTGCTTCTCAAGAATTAACTCTACCAAAATATTGTTGATGCTAAAATATTCAGCAGGATTTTTAACTTTGAATGAATTAAATATCAGTACCATGAAAACATCCTCCGTTAAATTTCTGCTTTCCGTTTTCTTAAGTCTGGCGAATTCTGTTTTTGTTTTTGGCCAGAATAAAACTCTTGTCGGAAAAGTGACTACTTTTGATAGTATTCCGCTTACCGGGGTCGAAATTGAGGTAAAAAGTACCGGCTTTGTGGTTTTAACCGACTCGCTTGGCAGGTTTCAGGCTTTTTGTAACGATGAGGACAAACTTACAGTGCGGGCCAATGGATTTTACGACCAGAAAGTCAGGGTTGAAACCGGAATCAGGATGATTTTTGTAAACCTGAAATTAAAAAAGGGAGATAAAAACCTTGATTTGGCGGGTAACTATGTAAATGTGGGGTATGGAACCGTTGATGCAAAAAACCTGCTAAGTTCGGTGGCTTCGGTGAAAGAAAATGAGATTGATTTTACGGTTTACACCAACATGTTTGACCTGATTCAGGGGCAGTTTGCCGGTGTTACTGTTGAAGGAAACAAAATTGTGGTACGCGGGGCAAAAACCATTTACGGAAGTGAGTCGGATGCAGCATTGCTTGTGGTTGACGGAATGATTGTGAGCGAATCGGATTTTGCATCAGTATCACCAAACGATGTGCAATCGGTTGACGTGCTGAAAGATGGGTCTTCGTCGGTTTATGGGTCGCGTGGTGCAAACGGGGTTGTTATTGTTGAAACAAAAAAGGGGAAATAGGACCCAATCAACAATTTTTATGTTTGCCTGTTTTTGTGGAAGTTTGAGCTAAAAGAAAATAACCATTATGAAAGTAAATCTTAAACCTGTAAAAAAAATTCTTTACTGGATTTTATTTGTTCTTGTCATTGTAATCGCTGCGTTTATCTATTTTAAGTATGCCTTCGATTACAGCAAAGGTTACCGTGCCGGGTTGTTACAGAAATTCTCTGAAAAAGGTGTTGTATTTAAAACCTACGAAGGCGAAATGATTTTAAGCAGTGTGCAGTCGAATGCCAATGTAGCCATTGCTTCCGAAAAATTCCTGTTCTCGGTTGCCGACGAATCTGTTGCAAAGCAGATGGAGCAGATTCAGGGGAAAAATGTGGTTGTGCATTACCGCGAAAAAAAAGGAACACTCCCGTGGCGTGGCGATAGCCCGTATATTGTTGACAGTGTTAAAGTAGCCGATGTTTCAGGAGGAACTTATCATCCCTGATTTCTAAAATTTGTTTGTAGTTATGAATGTCCTTTTACCACAATCAGCATGATTTTCAAGTTTAGCCTGAAAAAATTAAAAAGCTGAATGAAAAAATTTGTTCGCCTTCTTTTTGTCCCTTTGGTTGGAATGGGCGGGTAAAATTCATCCTTATTTGCGCTGTAAACTTTATTTTCCATGTTGTTTAGATTTTAATGGATTGATGACTTTTTGAATAAGAAAAATCGAATAAGTAATAAGAAATCAAAAAGTTACGGTTCAATATTTTACTCTTTTTTACTTTTAAATTTGTTATTCCTTCTTCCTTATTCTTTATTTCCTTCTCCTCCCCTTCGGGGAGGCCGGGTGGGGCATTATTCCGGCACCAGCCACCAGAAAGGATAACCTTTGGCTTTGTGCAGAAACATGTAATGCAGAAAGAGTTTAATCCAGTGGCTGGCAAGTCCGATTTCTCCGACTGTTGCGTTAATATCGCGCCCCCATTCTGGGTATTTTTCCCAGTCGGGAACCACCGGCGAAACCGTCATTGTAGCACCCAATCCTTTCGTCATGCTGTAGCCTGCCGAAACAATACAGGCTGCACCCATCCGTCCCATGCTGGCGGTGTGGTTGTGCATTGTGTTTCCTGATTTGATTGATTCGGAAATATTCTGGGCGATGATTTTTCCGGTAACACCCGACGGCATTCCGGTACGCGGCGGGGCAGGGGCAATCAATGTCCCGTTCACACTTTTCATTGGTTTAGAAATGGGGTGAGGTGGTGCAAACGCAATTCCGGCGGCATAAATATTGCCGTACAACGGGCTTTGATAAGTTTGTGGCCAGTCTTTGATGCTCCACTCCTCGAACGATTTTGGCGTGTAGTCGGCATCAACTTTCATAAATTTATTGGGTGCAAACATCAGGCTTGTAATGTCTTCGCCCGATTTGTTGAAAGCTTTGATGTCGTGCCCCGAAAAAGCTGGAATCAGCATGGCAAAATCAAACTCGGCTGAGTGCATTTCTCCATCAAGTGTTTCATAATGACAAATACCCGGTTCCACTTTTTTTACACCGGCGCGTTTTATCCATTTAATGTTGTTTTCGGCAAAAACCGATTCGGTAAAAACTTTGGTTGAAGTGATGTATCCACCGCGTTTTATAAAAGCGCCGCCCATGCCAAAGTCGCCAACTTCGTATTCGTTCGAAATCCATGTAATTTCAGCAAGATGCGAAAGTTTAAGTTGTTTCAGCACAAAAGCGATATTCAGCGCATATTCAAAAGCTGCTCCCTGGCAGGTTGCGCCGGGATGTCCGGTGCCGATAAGGAAACGCTGTTTTTTGCCCTGTTTCATCAGTTCAATGCTTTTTTGCAGCTCTTCCCAAGCGTGTGCAGCGTGGTCGTACGAGCAAACCGATACTGTATTTTTCCCCGGTCCGAGTCCTTCTGTAGCTTCAAAATTCAGTTTTGGCCCGGTGGCATTTACAAGGTAATCGTAATCCACTTTTTCAGTTTGACCTGACTTTTCAGGCGATGTGTAACTTACTTCAACAAAACCTTTGGCCGAATCAGCGTCGCCTTCAGGATAGATGGCTTTTACTTTTGCCTGTTTAAAAACAATCCCCCAGCGGTTATACACTTTTTCGAGTTTAAACCGAACCTGGTCAATGGTCATTTTACCCACGCCAACCCAAATATTCGACGGAATCCACTGGTAATACTGGCTGGGCGAAACCACAACAACTTCGTGTTTCTTTCCTAATTTCTTTTTCAGGAATGCGGCTGCCGTGTGACCCGAAATGCCCGCGCCCAATACAACTACTTTCATGGTATCTAATTTGATTGATTACGGCTGGTAAATTAAGTAAAATTGAACAACTGACAATTGTAATCGACTGAAAATAATAATAGAAAGCCAAAAATGATTAACGTGAAAAAAAATAAAAGGAAAATTATTTAACCAATAAATCTTGCCAAATTGGTATAAAAAGTAATTTTAAAAACTATTATAACTTTTTGATTTCAGGCTGGAATAATAAAATAAAACTTACATATATGAATAACGCAGTTACAATCGCAACTTTTACCAGCAATTTCGACATGAAATTCTTTCTCTTTAAAGAAATGCTGGATGAAGCGGGGATAAAATACATGGTGGTGAATGAAATTACAAGTACAGTTGACGGCGTTTATGCTGGCAGCCCATCAAATATGGGGATTGAAATTCGTGTTTTGGAAGAAAATGCTGATGCTGCTGTAGAGATTTATAACTCTATAAAATAGATAATTACCATCCTTATGATCCACCCGCTGACTTTGAGTCAGCGGGTGGATATGCAGAATTTTAAAATCCATTTTTCGTTATTTTTCAAAGAGTACTTCTTCGGTAGTTTCACGGGGCTTTCTTCTCCACCGCCGGAATTCCCTCTTTCATCCATTCGGGCATTGGTTCGCCTTTTAAGTAATGATTGAAAAATTGCGCCAAACGAATTTGAAAATCATGTTTGTCGCGAAGTTTGGTAGGCCAGTGGTCGGCTTCGTTATAGTTGAGCAGCCACGCTGGTTTTTGTAATCTTCGCAATCCGATAAAAAATTCAATTCCCTGGTACCAGGGCACAGCGCCGTCGTCATCGTTGTGCATAATTAAAATGGGAGTGTTTATTTTGTCGAGTGTAAAAACGGGTGAGTTTTCGATGTAACGCAATGGCAATTCCCAAATCGATTTTCCGATGCGGCTTTGCTGATGTTCGTATTGAAATGAACGGTTCAATCCTGATGTCCAGCGGATTCCGCCGTATGCGCTTATCATGTTTACTACCGGCGCTCCCGATTCGATTGCCGCAAAAAGGTTGGTGCGTGTAGCAAGATATGCCACCTGGTAGCCGCCCCAACTGTGACCTTGTGCACCAATGTGTTTTTCGTCAACAAATCCTTTCCCAATCAAAGCGGTCACTCCGGGCATCACGCAATTAAACGCATCTTCGCCGGGGTAGCCTTCCTTGTAATAAATATCAGGGTTAAAAACCAGGTAACTGTTACTTGTATAATAATGATAATCGATAGTAGAGCGGTGCGGCTCGGGCATCCGGTAGCTAAATAATTCCTGAGAGCTTTTCTCGTAAAAATTCACAATCATCGGGTACTTTTTTGTGGGGTCGAAATTATCGGGTTTGTGCAAAGTGCCTTCGAGTTTCCGGCCATCCAACGAAGTCCACGACACCAGTTCGGCTGTTCCCCACAAAAACTCTTTTTGCTGTGGAGCAACATTGCTGATTTGCACCTGTTTTTTAAAACTCAAATTTGTGGTAATTAAATCAGGATAAGTTTGAAAATCTTCTTTTGTAAAAACAATCAGGTCAGAATTCTTTGCTTTTTTCGGCGTGTTCAAACTAAAGTTTCCTGAAAGTAATTCTTTGGGTGAGGTCGATTTATTCATGACCAATTCATAGTAACCGTCGGCGCGGGAAATTTCGTTGTGGCCCGCAAGTAACAACGGCTTATCAGAGTCAATTCCTTTTTCGTCGCCGCCTCCAAATCTGCTCTGACCGTGTTCTTCATCGAATTTTACCAACCTGTAACTGATATTCTTTTGCCGTCCGTTTTGGGTGATATTAACAGGTTTTTCCTGATTTTCAGGTTGCACTTTCCAGATATCAAAGCGGTCGTACACGAGCAAAGCTTCATCGTTTTCCAACCACCCTGCTGTACGGTAACTGTCGGGAAAATTGGGCACGTCGTTTAATTCGTCGGCGCATTGAATTGTTGCAGGCGAAGTAATTTTAAACTCTTTTCCGGTTTCAATATTGAAAGTATTCCACGAAGTATCTATTGCATTGTACCAGTACAGATATTTACCTTCAGGTGAAACCTGCGGCGTGGCGCGGATATCTTTTTTAATCATTTTTGCCTCGCCCGAATTTACATCGACAAGGTAAAAATCGTTGTGTTCGGGGCTGCCTTCCCACATGCTTTGCACGGCGTATGGCCGGTTCGACCAGGCCAGCAATTTGTCTGAATCTCCTTTTTTTATTTGCCGGATTCCACTAAAGACCTGCGTTTCCAACTGAACAGTTTTCTCAATAGCCAAATGGTAAACCGCTAAATACGACTTTTTTGAATCACGATTTTTATTCACGATTTGTGCCGATTGCAACTCTTCTTCATTCCAGGTCCAGATATCCAAAACCGGTATTTCTTCGTCGAGAATGGTGGTGTCTTTGGGTGCTTTTTTCGGGGCAGTTCCAAAAAACAAACGGGTTCGGTTTTCCGAAAACAACAAACGCCCGTTTTCGCTGATTTCCAAGTTGTCGGGAATTGCAGCGTTTTCGTTATTTATGATTTTAGTAGCTTGTTCTGTTTTATTCCAACAATGCAAACTGTAATGTGCCTCATCTTTTTTCTTCAAAGTGTCAACTAAAAAAGCTACTTTTTCCCCGGTTTTGTCGATGGTAAGTTGTTTGAATTTTCCTTTTCCATCGAATATTTTTTGGGTTGAATTTTCAGTGAGGTTCAAAAAATAAATTCCGGCATCGAAAGTGCTGTCCTTTCCTTCAGAGATAAAAACAAGCGTTTCTTTTTCTTCAGCAAACAAGTAACTATTCACTGCCGGAAATTCATTTGTTTCACCTGTTTTCATATTTCTAACAAACAGCGGATAAGCTTTTTCATCTTCTTTCTTCGCCTCAGCCTTTGCCTTTTTTGTGGTGTCTTTCGCTTCTTCAGTTTGCCAGGCAATCCAACCCGCCCATTTTTCGGGTACTTTCACCGAAATCAGTTTTTCGATGGTGTCGGTATTTTTCGTTTCAAGATTAAAAATGGCCAGACTGTTGATTGGCAAATCCTCTTTTTTTGTCTTTTTAAGTTTCAACTGGCGGATTGTATCTTCGGCAGGTTTCAACGTAAAAACCACAAATTTTGAATCGAATGTAATTTGGGCATCAGTCGCGCATTTTACCGATGCAATTTCTGCAGCTTCGGGAGTTGTAATTTTCAAAGTTGGGTCGCCTTTCCAGGGTTCCTGCTTGTACACAATGTATTTGCCGTCGCTGGAAATTACAGTTTCTGTAATTCGTTGCCATTTCAGAATATCGTCGTGGGTGAGCTGTTTTTTGGTTGATTGGGCAAAAATATTAGCGGCTAAAAACAAAAAGGTGATTAAAATTGCTGAGTTCTTCATCGTAAAAATTGTTTGATTTTCAAAGGTGGTTAAAGTAGAAATATTTTGGGGAGCGACAATGGGTGCAGCGGATTCCGATCCGCTGTTCTTAAATCGCAGATCGGAATCCGCGACACCCAATATTGAAAACAGGCTAAACTCTATTTTATATATTTGACGA
The DNA here is from genome assembly GCA_003516705.1 of Prolixibacteraceae bacterium. GTDB lineage: Bacteria > Bacteroidota > Bacteroidia > Bacteroidales > Prolixibacteraceae > Draconibacterium. The sequence continues at coordinate 7,449 of DPCJ01000210.1, forward strand.
AAATTTAAGGCATGTCAGAATTTACACAACATAAAAGTATACGCGTAGAAAAACTGGTTCGCCTTTTTAACGGAATTTTAAAAGGCGAAAATCTTGCAGAATTGGTAGTTGAAAATCAGCAACTCATCGAATCAACAATTCCGTCGGATGTAATTTCGGTGGTTGACCGTTTGGTTTTGATGAAAATTCCAATGGACGATTTGAAACGGGGAATCAACAAATTGTTGAATTTACTTTATAAAACAATTTCTGAATGTCCGTATTATCCGCCAGCAAAAGAAAGTTATTTGGGTTGCCTTGTGGAAAACAACCGGATTTTAGATGAGCGTTTGCAGGAAATCCGCCCGTTAATCAGAGAGATTAATCAAAAAACTGAAAAGGAGGAATTTAAAAAAAACTTGAAGTCAAAATTCCTCGAAATCGAAAGATTCAGCAATTACTATCTAATCAAGGAAAATGTACTTTTCCCGGTAATCGAAAAATATGTACCCGAGTTCCGCTGTTTGTCGGTGATGTGGTCGTTTCACGACGATATAAAACGAAATCTGAAGTTGATTATCGAACAACTCAGCAGTCAGGAGTTTGATTTGAAGGTTTTTAACAGGTTGTCGGGCGATTTGTTTTTTAATATTTACGCCATCAAATTCCGCGAAGAACGCATTTTATATCCGCTGGTAGAAGAAGTGATTCCTGAAAAGGAATTGAATGCACTTTTCATGGAAAGTATGGAAATTGGTTTTCCATTTTACCAGCCTGAATTTATTTTTGAAGATACCAAAGCAGAGAATCCGGAAGAAAATCTGGCTGACCTTGAAACCGGGAAACTGACAGTAGAACAAATTAAACTTCTTTTTAATCATTTGCCTGCAGACATTACTTTTGTGGATGAAAACGACAAAGTTGTTTATTTCTCGTCGCCGAAAAAACGCATTTTCCCACGTTCAAAAGCCGTAATTGGCCGCGATGTTCATAACTGTCACCCGCCCGAAAGTGTGCATGTGGTTGAGGAAATCGTAAAAACTTTTCGCAGTGGGAAAAGAGATGTGGCAAGTTTCTGGATAAATATGAAAGGAATGAAACTGCTGATTCAGTATTTTGCCATTCGCGACGAACAGGGAAATTATCGCGGCGTGGTTGAGGTTTCGCAGGAAATTGGCGAAATACAAAACCTGCAAGGCGAGAAACGCCTGCTCGACTGGGAATAATTTCAGCTTTTTTCAACCGAAAATCTGTATTTGCAGCAGGTAGGCGGCAGCTCCGGCAAAATAACCCAGCAAGGCCAGTAAGCTTATTTTTTTAAGGTACCAGAAGAAATCGATTTTTTCCATTCCCATGGCCGCAACTCCGGCTGCTGACCCAATAATCAATATGCTTCCACCGGTACCGGCACAGTAAGCCAGAAATTCCCAAAACGGGTGGTCGGTGGGGAAAACACTCAGGTCGTACATCCCCTGGGCCGCAGCTACAAGCGGAACATTGTCAACAATGGATGACAACAACCCGATTGCAATAACGATAATATTTTGGTTTTCTAAAGTTGCAGAAAGCCAGGCGGAAAGATTGGTTAAAACGCCAGTTGCCTGAAGCGCTGAAATACTTACAAGAATTCCAAAGAAAAACAGAATGCTTGACATGTCAATTCTTCGTAATGCCTGTACCACCGAATATTTCGATTTGTTTTCGTCTTCTTTTCCTTTGTGTAAAATCTCAACCAGAACCCAAAGTACGCCCAACCCGAAAAGTATTCCCATAAAAGGTGGAAGATGTGTTACAGTTTTAAATACAGGGACAAAAACAAGCGCCGAGATTCCGGCTATTAAAACTGTTAATTGGTTGTTTTTTGAAAGTGAATGACTTTTTTCGGTAGTTTTTGCGGCTGGCCGGTTTACATTGCCTTTTAGCCTGAATGAAAGATAAATTAATGGAACAGCCAGACTTATCACACTGGGAATAAAAACTCTGAAGATGATACTTGATGCAGAAATCTGGTTGCCAATCCAAAGCATGGTGGTGGTTACATCGCCAATTGGGCTCCATGCACCGCCCGAATTGGCAGCAATAACTGTAATCCCTGCAAAAAACAGGCGGTCTTTTTCGTCCCGAATCAGTTTTCTGAGTAAAGAAATAATAACAATGGTTGTTGTAAGGTTATCCAACACAGCCGACAGGAAAAAAGTGATAAAGGCGATTGTCCAAATCAGTTTGCGCTTATCTGTTTGGTCGATTTTTTTTGTTATTACTTCAAATCCGTCGTGTGCGTCAATTAATTCAACAATGGTCATCGCACCCATCAGGAAAAACAGGATTCCCGAAAGCTCGCCCAAATGATGAAGCAATTCTTCGTTAACAATGTGTTTGTCGTGTGTGAAAAGGATATAAACAGTCCAGGTAAGTACCCCTGTTAATAAAGCCGATGCAGCTTTGTTGACTTTTATCGGATGTTCAGTGGCAATTGCAGCATAGCCAATAATAAAAATGGCAACAATTATTGTGGTCATCATAAAAAGTAAAATTATGGTTTAGCTGAAATACAGGGTATTTTGCGTACCACTATTTTTTCATTGACGTTGAAAATAGAAAATTTATTAAGTACTCCGCAATACCTTTAAGTCTAAAGACTAATTGTTAACACAAATTTGGTCGTCAATTTTTGTGTCCGCAGAATTAATTTTCAAGTAATCCGTCATCGAGCCATTTTTCGAGCAGGGCAATTTTGTCGGTTGAAAGCTTTGTACCACCGTTTGGCATAAATCCTGGTGCGGTTGGTTCACGTTTTACCCTGTCGAGTATGTTATTGATTTTGCTTTTTGCCACTGCGTATTGATCGAGTTTTACCGGATTGTAACCCGAAGCCAGATGGCACGGCGCACATGAAACAGTTATTAATGGTTTTATATGCGCATTGTAAGTAATCTTCGGAGGTGTTACGGTTATCGTAACCGTAACAGTTTCACCAACAACGCCGTTGGCTGATGGAGTTATCGAGTAAACTGCCGTTCCGTTTGCAAGAACAGTTGTTGTTAATGTTTGTGCAATCGCATTTCCTGTGCCTGGTGTTGCCCCCGAAACTCCGTTTTGTTCAACAGTCCACGAAAAAGTTGTGCCTGTGATGGTTGATGTAAGTTCGATAGCGGTAACCGAACCTGACACTATTGTTTGTGCAGGAGGATTGACCGTTGCTACTGGTTTTTCAATTTCTTCATCGTTGCACGACGAGATAAATACTGCGATTGCGAGGGTAGATAGTAGTAAAAGTTTGTTTTTCATTCCGGTAAGTTTTTGTTTTACAGTTGAAAACAAAAACTTACCGGAAAGGTTTTTTAAAAACAAAAAAAATAAGATAAAAAAGTATTTAGTTGAATTTTTTTTTACACAAGTTGATGAATTTATGCTTGATAATCAATAAAAGTATTATTACTGCTCCATTCCGTCCATGCAAACAATTGTTCCGTCTGCATTGTAATTAAGTTCTCTGACTTTTATACTCCGCAGCCAGGTTTTTCCACCCGATGGCACACTGTCGTGATAAAACAGGTACCATTTGCCTTTTACTTCGCAAATTGAATGATGGGTTGTCCAGCCAACCACCGGCGTTAAAATAACACCTTTGTAAGTAAACGGTCCGTAGGGGGAATCACCCACTGCGTAACACAATTGATGCGTGTTACCGGTGGAGTAGGAGAGATAATATTTTTCTTCGTATTTGTGCATCCACGGGCCTTCGAAATAGCGACGATCGTGGTCGCCGGCTTTCAGCGGTTCACCGTTTTCATCCAAAATCATAGCATTTCGTGGTTCTTCGGCAAATTCGATCATATTGTCAGCCAGCTTTACCACTTTGGGAGTAAGTGCCGGTTCGTTGTCTGCCGGTTCGTGTCCACTTTCAATAGCTTTGTTGTTGCGGTAACGTTGCAGTTGTCCGCCCCACAAACCGCCAAAATACATGTAATAGTTCCCGTCATTATCTTCCAGAACGGCCGGGTCGATACTGTGACTGCCTTTTATCGGGTCGGGCTGCGGAACAAACGGACCTTCGGGTTTGTCGCTCACAGCCACGCCAATCCTGAAAATGTCGTTTTTGTCTTTTAACGGGAAATAGAGATAATATTTGCCGTTTTTTCGTGCAACATCGGGCGCCCACAACTGGCGGCCAGCCCAGGGTATATTTTTTACATCGAGCACAACACCGTGGTCGGTAACTTCGCCATTTACTTCGTCCATCGAAAACACGTGGTAATCGCGCATATCGAAGTGGTCGCCGTTGTCGTTTTCGGGGATTCCCGATTCAATGTCGTGCGACGGGTAAATATAAATTCTGCCGTCAAAAACGTGTGCCGATGGGTCGGCTGTATAAATTCCGGGTGTGAGATATCGTGGTTTCATAGTTTCATTTTTAATTCAATGTAATTCATCAGATAGAAAAGTTGGAATAAAACCCTTCGACTCCGCTCTCGCCTCAGGCGAGATTGTCAGACTGAGCGGAGTCGAAGTCTGTTATCATTATTTATTATAACCATTTTTCATTTTTAATTTCCCATTTTTAATTTGTTTTTGCTCTCCGTTCGCTCAGTTCTTTTTCAATCAGCACTTCTTTTTTCTTGTTTATTTCATAAAAGAACAACAGCGCCACAACCAGGAAAAACGGGATAGAGGCATAAACACTTACCAGCATTTTAGCGCCGGTGGCAACTGTTTCGGGCTGAATGATTTCCTGTCCGGCAGCAACAGTTTCTTTATTGATGTAACCGTATTGGCCTAAAATCCAGGTAAGCAGCGCACCTCCAATCGACAACCCGCTTTTTAGTCCCACCATCATGGCCGAGAAAATAATGGCTGTGGCCCGGCGGTTGGTTTTCCATTCAGAGTAGTCGGCAACATCGGCAATCATTGCCCACAAAATCGGGATTGTGATGCCGTAAAAGAATCCGTGCAGAATCTGCGAAACAAACATCATAACCACACTTTGGGGTTTGTAGAAAATGAAGAACAAGATGAATAATGTGGATACAAAAAGTGCCGAAGAAAACACATCTCTTTTCCCGTATTTATCGGCCAATCCTTTTGAAAATCCGATACCCACAAGCATAAAAATAATACCCCCGGCATTAAACAACCCGAAACCTGCTGAAATGGGGTCGGAACCAAAAAAGTTGATGCCAATGGCGGTGAGCGAGCTGGTAATCGGACTGATGAAACTGGTCAGAGCAGCCGCATCGACGTAGTTATTGAAATAGTACACATATGAACCACCTTTCATGGCGAGGGTAATAAAAACAAGAATGGTGGTCACCAGCATGATAATCCACGGTTTATTTTTTACAAGGTCCGATAAATCTTCTTTGAGTGTTGATTTTTGTGCTTCGGTGGGAACAATTCTTTCGCGGGTGGTAAAGAAAGTAATCAAAAGCATGGCGGTCCCGATGATGGCCAGCCAGGTCATCACTGCTTCAATTCCTGCGGCTTTGTCGCCTTTGCCGGCATATTCGATAATGGGCAGCATAAAAACCTGCACAAAAAACTGCGCAAACATTACCGCCACAAACCGGATGGACGAGATGCTGTTGCGTTCACCCATATCACCTGTCAAAACTCCGCTTAATGCTGAGTAGGGCAAGTTGTTCGAAGCGTACATCAGCAACAAAAGCGTATAAGTAACAGCGGCATAAATCACTTTTCCCTTGTACGTGAAATCGGGTGTGCTGAAAGCAAGCAGTGCCACCACGCCCAACGGAATTGCAGTAAACAAAATCCACGGCCTGAATTTTCCCCAACGCGATTTGGTGCGGTCGGCAATGGCACCGATTATCGGGTTAAACAGAAAAGCTGCCACCAGACCCACCGATAACATGATGATGGATGCATCGTTGTTTTTCAAACCGTAAATATCGGTATAGAAAAAAGCCAGGTAGGTAATTAAAGTCTGAAATACAAGGTTTGCGGCAAGGTCGCCCAAACTGTAGCCAATCTTTTCGACCAGCGACACTTTTGATTGTGATTGTTTCATCGGTTCAATTTTAAGTTTTGTTCATTGAGCTGTACTGTTCTGTACTGCCCGCAGCAAAACTAATGAAATCTGTGAAACAGCGATATCGGAGATGAGAATAAAATTTTGATGAATTTTTTGAGGCAGTTTAATTAGCCAATTAAAAAACCGCTTCTGTATTGGTTTGCAGAAACGGTTTTGTAAAAGGAAAATATCTAATCTATTGAAAAAGCATTATTAATATCGTTTTACCCACCAGATTATAAAACCAGTCACAGGAAGGCTTGCCACCACCAGTCCGATGAGGAAAACGAGTATTTTTCCTGCAATTCCGCCAATGGCGCCCACATGAATATCATAATTCATACGAAACATTTTGTCGGCAAAACCGGCATTGTCGAGCCGGCCATAAATATGGTCCACTTCAATTTCTTTAAGTGTGAACAGGTCGAAATAACGGTAATCGGTTTTCCAATAAGTTCCGTAATCCAGATTGGCATTGGCGGCTACTGAAGACAAAGCGGTTTCGGGCGGGTGGATTTCAATGCTGGCAGCGTTGGGATATTCTTTCATCATTTTTACCCAGATTTCGTCGATGGCAGAAAAACCTGTGGCCACCGAATCGGTTTTTGCAGTTGTCGAACCGGGGTCGGCATACACAAGCGATTTTTCGCCACCGGCAGCTTTGTACAACCCGCTGGCAAACCACTGAAAGCCCCAAACAAGTCCAGTCAGCGCCAATATTAATGCAAAAAAGCTGGTGTAAAAACCAACGATGCTGTGCAGGTCAAGATTTTTTCTTTTCCAAGGTAATCCGGGACGCCAAACGAATGAAAAAGCATATTTAAGCATATAAATATTTCGCGGAAACCAGAGAACAATTCCGGTAAGCAGAAGCATTATAAAAACCAGTGTTGAAATAGCCACAAACGGTTGCCCGATTTTTGGCGGCAACCAGAAATAGAAATGCCCGTTCAGTATAAACCTGAAAAAACCTTTCATGTTGTCGTTTACTTTTAACACTTCGCTATTATACTGATTGAGAAAAACTGAATAGTAATACAAAGGTTCTTCGTTATAAAAGATGGCTTCAGCAGCCATTTCACCGCCGTTATATTTTACCGAATGCAGATGTTTTCCGGGAAGTTCATTTTCTGCTTTTGACTGCAAAACCGAAGGCGGCAACATTTGTTTTCCTGTATTTTCCACAAACCGCCAGGGTCGGTTCAGGTTTTCAATTTCTTCGTGAAAAGTATAAATACATCCTGTGACTGCAATAACAAAAACCACAATGCCGACCGGCAATCCCAGCCACAAATGCAACTTTCCCACCAATCTCCTGAATCTCATTCTTTGCCAGTTTAAATTTTTCAGAATTTATAATTGATTGCCAGCCTGAAATTTCGTCCGGCTTCTGCCTGCCAGTAATAAAACTGGCTCCATGAGTAATAAGCGCCTGAATAAAGGTACTGGTCGAAAATGTTGTTGATGTTGAGCGATATCCCGAATTTATCAACCTGGTAAGAAATAGCACCGTCGAAACGTGAGTAGTCGGGCATCATTTGCAGACTGTTGTCGTAAGCGCCATACCAGTTGGAGCGGTCACCGGCAAACTGCATCCCCGCCGAAACGCCGATTCCTTTCAGCGCACCTTTGAAAATTCTGTAGCCGAGCCAGGTGTTGGCGACGTGTTTCGAGGTCCCCGGAATCTGGCTTCCCACCTGCGCCGGGTCTGTGTCTTTTGTAATCTGACCGTCGGTGTATGCATAATTCAATGTCAGGTCGAGGCCTTGTATTATTTGTCCGCGAACATCGAATTCTATTCCGCGTGTTTGTGTCTGCCCGATTTGAACCGAAAAATACTGATGGTTGGGATCAGCAGTAAGCACATTGTTTTTTGTAATCTGGTAACCGGCAGCCGAGGCAGTCCACAAACCATCGAGCCACTCTTTTTTCATCCCTAATTCCATGTTGTTTCCTGTAATCGGGTCAAAACTGTTTCCCGAAAAGTCGGCTCCAGCCTGTGGAATAAATGCTTCGTCGAAAACTGCATAAATGCTTGTGTTTTTGTTGAAAGAGAAACTGGCACCCACGCGGGGTGTTAATTTGTCGGCTTTGGCATTTCCTGAATACGGGTCGGCATCTCGCGCCGTTGTATAACGGCCTGCCAGAGTAATACGGAGTTTTTCTGCAAAGAGCCTGATTTCGTCCTGTACATACAATGCCGAATATTTATTTGAATAGTAAACACCTCTTTCGCGAATGCTCAGCGAGCGGTCGTAAACCGGGTAAGCTGAGGCGGGTACCTGTCCGTAAATCGGTGAATAAACGTTAAATCCTTTACTTCCGCTATACGAGCCACCCTGTGACCAATCGTGGTAAAAGTTTTTGTCGCCCATGTCAACTCCGGCTAAAATGCGGTGACCGATGGATCCGGTTTTAACGTCGCCATTCACAAAAAACTGCCCCACTTTTGTAATCCCGAGCACGTCCCAGTTCGAGGCAGCGCGAATCAAAGTATCGCCATTTTCCGAAAATCCGTAAGGCCAAATCGACTGGCCTTCTTGTCCGTAACGCATAAATGCCAGCTGCCCTGTAAATTTCCAGTTGCTGTTGATAGTATGCGATAAATTGAGGAACAACGAGTGGTCGTTGATGTTGGCGGGTTTCATATTGGGTTCGGCGGTGGTGAATTCAATGGGCAGGTCACCCATTTCTTTGGATGAAAAAGCATAGTTTGAACCGATGGCCGACATTTGGTTGAACTGGAAGGTATATTCAGTGGTTAGCGAAGTGGCGGGTGTAAACTGAAACTTCAGCACCGGGGCTATTGAAACACGATTGTTGTATTCGTACAAACGGTGCGAGCCTTTCATTTGTCCCATCACGTTTAACCGGTAAAGTACTTTTCCGTCGTCTGTAATTTTGCCATCAAAATCAAAAGCCGCGCGGTAAGTATCAAAACTTCCCACTGTCATTGTGGCTTCGCCTTTGGTAATTCCGGTGGGTTTTTTGGTCACTACGTTGTAAAAACCGCTGGGTTCGCCGTTGGCCAGCATAAAACCGGCAGGGCCTTTTACAAATTCAATGCGTTCAACCATACTCATGTCTTCGGTAAGTGGCCCCCAGGCAGATTGCACATTCATCCCGTTTCTGAATCCGGCAATCTGCGAGCCACGCATGTTAATTTGTGCGTAGTTGTCCCAGTGTTCAACACGGGTGGCGCCACTCACATTGCGTGTAACACCTTCCAGCATATCGAAAATCTGTTGGTCCTGAATTACCTGTTTTGTAACCACCTGAATGTTTTGAGGCACTTCAATCAACGGAGTTTTTAACCGCAAAGTTACCGAAGGATAGTCGGTTACATATTTGCTTGGATTTGCTGTCACCACCACTTCTTTTAATTCTTCGCTGTTTTCGTTTAAAACAAAATCAACGGTTGTGGTTTTGCCATTTTCAACCTGAACCGATTTGGTTTGAGGTTCAAGACCCACAAAACTTGCCCTGAGATTGTAAGTGCCAGGTTTTACGTTTTTTATTTCGTATTCACCTTTTTCGTTAACAATCGAACCGTTGTTGGTTCCTGTTAGAATCATGTTTACAAAAACAGCCGGGTTGCCGTCGGAAGTGGTTACTTTCCCTTTGACTGCACCGGTTTGGGCTAATAAACCCAGGGAGAACAGTGAGAAAATGGCAAGAAGAGATATTTTTATCTGATACATAATATTTTTGATTTAAAAGGAATGAGACTTTTATTAATTCTGATTTTTAAGTAATGCCGTTTTTAGGGCAATATCGGCAGTGATGGCATTGACCGAAATGGTGGCGCCGCTGATGGAATCGATGTTTTTGCCCACTACCAGGTTGCGGCTGCCGTTGTACCCCGCGAATTGTTTCAGCCAGCCTTTTGCTGTAATCTCCTGTCCGTGTGTCGCTTCATAATTGTAAACCACAACACTTATCACACTTTTTGTCAAGTCGAACAAAATAAAATAGTCGAAAAACTCGGCCATTTCGCCGGGTACGGATGCTTGCCCAACTGTGCAACCATTTTTATTGCAACTGAAAACCCGCCCGGTGTAAACAAATCCGATGGTTTCACTTTTGCTTTCAATGTTCCAGAAAATTCCATTTTCGGAGTCACCGTGAAGTTCTGTTTTCCGAAGGTCGAAGCCGGATAAATGGAAGCGGTTTTCAATCTCCTTGTTCAGCCTTTTCCGGTTTATATTGACTTCGGTAAAGGTGGCGTCACCAAAAATCACAAAAAGTATGGATGCAAGAATTAGTTTCATATTAAAACATCACACCTATTCCGGCATTTAAAACTTTTGACCATTCACCGGTGCTGGCTGGTTTTGTCCATTGAAGGTCGGTTTTCAGTACAGCATTTTTTGTAAGCCTGCATGTTAAACCACCTGTAATCACCGTATTTTTATAAGCATCGTTTGCAACCACAGGTGCGGTTACCGATTGGTGCATGTTGTAAAATTCGTACCTGATAAACGGAACAAGTTCCATTTTTGTTTTTGCAACTCCCCGCAAAACATTGTACCCGGCTTCCACATAATAACCTGTCATTTTACTGCCGAGGTCGTTGTTTTTCTGACCGGTTTTTGTAAAAACATTATATTCTTCGGTATTCGAAAGACTGGCAAGATACAACTGTCCTCGCAATTCCAACCCTTTCAGATTGTAACGTGCATCGGCGCCAAACATCGAAATCCCCACAACCGATGAATCGGCTTTTGCAATTCCTGCGGAGTTATCGTCGGCGAGGTTGTTATAAAGTTTGCTTTGCGATTTTCCGAGATAACCCGAAAGTCCGACATTCAGATTTTTAATACCAAAATATTCCACTTTACCCGAAAAAGCAGGTGAATTTACATACGCTTTTGAACCTTTCTGACGTCCTTCACGCAGTCCGGCCGAACCATTGAAAATGGCCTTCGAGTCGTAACCACTCAGACCGCTGGTTACATACATCTGGTACTTCAGCGATGCGGGAAGAATGGTGCCGGAAAATCCGGCGCCCACTTCACGCCAGGTGCTGATTGCCAGTTTGTTGTCAATTACGGGCCGTTCAACACCGTTGAAGGTGGTGGGTTCGTGGTATTCATTAACGATGCCCATCGGTACCAGCATCAAACCGGCTTTAAAATTTGCCCAACTGTTCAGTTTATGTTGAAGAAATGCCTGTTCAACCCAAACTTCTTTTGCATGTTCCACCTCAATTTCGGTGACAAACTGGGTCTTTGATGAAAAGTTGTATCCGAAAAAAAGTACCATACGGTGTACATCGAGCGTACCAAGGTCCTTTTTATCTTTGTTCAAAGGCTGGTTGTAATGCACTTCGCCATAGCCGCCAATATTCAGTTTGCTTTTGTTGGCAAGCATCTGGTCGGCTGTGTTCAGGTAAACGTTGCTCAGCGTATCGGTTTGTGCGGTGAGCAAAACAGGGAATACAAAAAAAACTGTAAATAGCTGAAGTAATTTCATTTGAATCATTTTTAGTAATTAATCGTGGACAAAAGTAGCTCCCTGAAAAAGAGCGGGCAATCACTAAAAAAGGTGAAATAGGGTTGGTCGAATCACTGAAACTAATGAGTTAATTAAAGACTGTCAACGTTGAGAATATTGTTGGTGAGCGCGTAAACAGTAAGCCCCGCCTGGCTTTTGATGCCTGTTTTCTGCATAATATTTTTGCGATGGCTCATTACCGTGTGAATACTGATATTGAGTACATCGGCAATTTCTTTGTTCGAC
>DPCJ01000002.1 GCA_003516705.1 Prolixibacteraceae bacterium
AATTCTTTTTAAAACCTGAACAGGAATCCTTTTCGGAACAAACAATAACTGGCAAAATAAAATGGCTGTTGTTTTTGCTTGTGTTTGAAATGCCTTTAATGTTTGCTGCTGCTTTTCTGCTGCAACTGCTGGCTGAAAATGGCTTATTTGACTCTGAAGATCACCTGGTTATGAAGTTCATGAAAGAAAACAGCAAAACAGTCATNNTTTGGTTGGTCCTTTTATTGAAGAACTGATTTTCAGACTCCCGCTTCGCTTTAAAAAAGTAAATTTTATCCCTTTCACCTTGATTATTTTATTTTACGCCGGAACATTAATATTTAAGAAACTCCATCTTTCACTGGCAGTATCAATTCCACTTTTTGTTGCAATTACAGCTTTTTTAATTTTCTACATTTTTAACCGGAACATGGCTGAAAAACGGGAAAAAACCCTGCCCGCAAACTACTCGCTTTATTTTTATTCTGTCACCATTTTATTTGCGTTGTTCCATCTTTCGAATTACAAATACACCCCAAATCTTCTGTTGTTTGCGCCAATTGTAGTTTTGCCGCAATTCATTAGTGGCTTTCTTTTTGGGTTTATCCGCATCAAACAGGGATTTATCTGGGGGTTCTTTCTTCATGCTTTACACAATGCAGTTTTTGTTTTGCCTTTATTGCTGCTTTCTTCTAACAGCCATCCGAAATTAATTGAGAANNATTACACTTTTGAAGTTTATGAGGGGCAGCATTTTAGCAGGCTCAATTCCTTAAAATCAAGCTCTACCGCATCCACATCAAAAGTAACCCCGAATGAGATTATCTTGTCTGGAAAATTTAAGCAAGTTGTTTCTACTCTGACCTTTACCAATAAAAGAAACATCGGGTTTAAAAACAGTATTTTAGCCGAAAAAGAAATCAGCGTTTATTTCAGAAACGATTCTGCAAATATAGAATCAGCCCGTATTGCTTCTTTCCTGGTTTTTGAAAATCTTTTGAAAAGCTATAATCTGGAATCAAAAACTGAAAAAAGAGATTTACCAATTTGGAATTTATTGGTAAAAGACGAGCAATTATTTGCCAAAAGTTACTGTGACTCTTTAGATATAATCATGCAAAATACAATCCGCAGTTTTCAAGGACTAAAAGACACTTTGAAACTAGAAAAAATTAATTCAGTGTATTTGGCAAAGACATTGCAAATAGCTTTTGACACTGAAATTCAGAATAGTATTGATAATAATCTGACTTTCTCGATTAAAATTCCCAATAACGAGTTTGCTGACCTGAAACATTTTCTTGAATCAAACTACGGATTAACAATTGAAAAGANNAAAGTTTAAAACTTTGGAAAAGGTAAAAAACAGGCAACCTAATATTTCTGCAACAACGTCAGCAGTTTACGGTCGAGTTTCTGGCCGTGCCAGTCTTCATAATTCACGTCTTTGCGACCCGAATTCAGGATACCAAAAGTTCCTTTGAATTCCCAAAGTCCAAACCCGATTCCGTTTTCAGATAAAACACTGAGAACATCATCAAACCAAGCCAGAAAAACATCGTGCGGTGTTTCATTCCAGCAGCCACACTCACCGCAATGCACGCCCACCCCATTTTTCACTGCATCAATCCACGGTTTGTAGAAATCCTCAATACTTTTCCGGTTAAACTCCTGTCCGTCGATTTTTCCCGGCCACACAGGTTTTGGCGCATCATCGGGGTTTTTAAAAACCCACGGCGCGCGGTAATGTGAAATGTAATGCGGAAAATAGCCACGGCAACTTTGTCCGATGGGCAGGTCGAAGATTTCGGGAATCACTTTTCCTCCCACATCGTTTCCGTCGGCAATTACCAGATGATTCGGGTTGTGAGCGCGGATGGTTTCAAGCGCCTTTTTTGCCACTTCGCGGTACAACTCACCCGGAATCGGTCCTCGGCCCGAGTGCTGGTCGTTCATATCTTCGCGGGTGCAGGGTTCATTCACCAAATCGAAACTGATTTGTTTTTGTGTTTTTGCTGCAAACCGTTTTGCCCACATATTCCAGTGAAAATAAAACGCCTCCTGCGCGGCTTTGTCTTCCCACAAATTATAAGGTTCGTTAAAACCGGCATTCACACAAAAACCAGGCGCACGATGCAGGTTCAAACTCACATGTAACCCTTGTTTGTTGGCCATTTCCACCACCTTCTCCACATAATCAACCGCTTCCGTATCGATATTGTAAATATCTTCAGGCGTTATATTTTTCGATCGGTCGAATTTCACATAACGCGGGTACGCCATCGGGAACCGCACAAAATCGAATCCCCAGTCGGCCATCCATTTAAAATCATCTTCGGTGGTCATTCCGCGGCCGCCGCCACTGTTTTCGGGCGAAAAGAAATCGAGCAGGTTAAAACCTTTCCATTTCGGAAGTTTATTTGTTACTGTTTGTGTTGAATTTGAATAAGCAAGATTTCCGGCAAGCCCGATTCCGGCTGTGACAAAGCCAGTTGTTTTCAGAAAATTTCTACGTTCCATTTTTCAGGTTTTATTGGTTTGTTACAAAGTTAGAATACCCTGCGAATTGGCAAAATCTGAAAAACTGATAAATTGCGTTACAATTGAAAATACCATGGAGTTTCTGTTTGTTTATGGAACGCTGCTCGACAGTCAAAATCAGGTGGCGCAATTTTTACAGTCGAATGCTGAATTTTATGCCGATGGATATTTCCACGGAAAGCTTTTCAATTTGGGCGACTACCCGGGAGCAGTGGAAAGCGACAAGCCTGGAGATAAGGTTTTTGGCACCATTTTTCAAATCAGAAATTCCGAAAAAGTTTTCCCGGTTTTGGATGATTATGAAGAAGTTGGCGACAAATTCTTAATACCCAATGAATATACAAGAAAGAGAATAAAGGTTTTTACAAACGGTAACGAAGCAAAAATCTGCCATGTTTATCTTTACAACCATCCGGTTGATTCTGGCAGTCAAATTGATTCCGGGACTTTTACTCCTAAAGCTGACTGATTTTTATTTCAGACTTTATTAAACTTGTTTATGAAATCGCCTGCCAATAAACAAATTGCGTACTGTGACGGTTTTCGTTATACATTTTAAGCATAAAAAATGGACAGCATCTTCAGAAATATTTCCGATAGTCTCCCCAACACAGAAAAATTGCCGGTTTTATTTTTAGGCCACGGCAGCCCGATGAATGCCATTGAGGAAAACGAGTTTGTACGCGGCTTCAGAAATGCAGGAAAATCAATACAAAAACCTGCGGCCATATTGTGTATTTCGGCTCACTGGGAAACCCGTGGAACAAAAGTCACGGCCATGCAAAACCCAAAAACCATTCACGATTTCGGCGGCTTTCCACGTGCTTTGTTTGAAGTGCAATACCCGGCACCCGGAAACCCGGAACTTGCCCGGCAAATTAAAGAGAATACAAAAAATACATCGGTCGCATTGGATGAATCGTGGGGACTTGACCACGGTGCATGGAGTGTAATAAAACATCTTTATCCCGAAGCCGATGTACCGGTGATTCAGTTGAGTATCGACTACACCCAATCAGCCAGATACCACTTTGAATTGGCTCAGGAATTAGCCTGGCTGCGTTCAAAAGGAGTACTGATAATTGGCAGCGGCAACATGATTCATAATCTGCGGCTGGTTGCCTGGGATAAAATGGCTGTGGATGATTTTGCCTACGACTGGAATAAGGAAGCTTCATCGAAAATGAAGGAATCTATTCTTTCGGGCGATTACACAAAACTGATTGATTTTGAAAAACAGGGAAAAGCTTTTGAATTGGCAATTCCCACACCGGAACATTTTCTGCCATTGATTTACACTTTGGCGCTGGCTGACAACAACGAGCAGATTTCGCTTTTTAACGATAAAGCTGTGGCAGGTTCGCTTACAATGACTTCGGTAAAAATCGGATAACCCTGAAACATCTTGTTTTTGGAGCCTGATTTTCATTTTTCAGAGGTTATAACCTCCCGAAAAGAAAGTCTAAAAAAGAAGTCTATTTTCCTGTGCCGGTAATTCAGGCATTTGCAGCGAAAGGCTTAATTCCTTATTCAGCTTCTCAATAAAATAGGCTGAAAGCAGTGGCGACTCCATCTCAACGTTTTGGTGAACAAAGAAATAGATATCACGAATTCCCAGTTCAATCCAAACTTTCAGGCGCTCAACCCAGTCGTCAAGTCGCTCGCGGTCGCTTTTCGGATGATTGGCTCCCACATAACGGATAAACGCTTTGGGAATTGTCAGGCGCATGTGCAGCAAATCGCGGCGCGCAGCTGTGTCAACCAAAACATTTGTTATTTTATTTTTTTCGAACAACGCATAAACTTCATCCGAAATATCCCTGTTGTTAAACCACTCCGTGTTTCTCAATTCCACTGCCAACGGAATGGCTTTCGGAAAATTTTCTACGAAATCCTTTAACCTGTCAAAGTTTTTGTATTTGAAATCATCGCGCATCTGCAAAAAAACCAATCCCAGTTTGTTTTCGAAATTACTGATAGCATCGCAGTATTCTTCCACAAGCGACTGAACATCGTTTAACCGGCGCATGTGACTGATGCTTTGTGTGATTTTGGGGAAAAAGCGAAAATTATCCGGTGTTTTGTCGCGCCAGGTAATTACCTGTTGCCGACCGGGCATATTATAAAAAGTGGCATTCAATTCTATCGAATTAAATTGAGATGAGTAGTAACGCAACTCGTCTTTTGTGCCACGGGGATAAAAATTCTTCAGGTCGGTTTTATTCCATTTGGCACAACCAATATAAATATTGAGCGGNNTCTTTGTTCACAAAACTAAAAGTTACCTATTTCAGAGCTCTTGACAAGAATTTCTATTTCTGCTCCACCCAAATCAGTTTCGAAATATCGTACCCTCTTTTTTCGGCTTTTTTCAAAATAAGGCCTTTAGTTTGGTCATCGAGTTTTGGTGTGCGGCTTAAAATCCAGAGGTATTTTTCAGAACTGCTTCCAATCAAAGCCCATTGGTAATCATCATCGAGTTCGAGCACAAAATAATCGCCATAAAAAATCCAAAAGAAAGAAACCTTCAGTTTGCCAGGGTCACCGGTGAGTTTTGCTTTTCCTTCGGCAACGCTAAGTTCTCCATTCAGCGTATTTTTGTAACCCTGATTTAAAACCTTTATTTTCCCATCATCCAGCATAGAATATGTTGCTGTTGCACCCACAAGACCCCGTTCGAAACGATGGTCAAAACGCGCAATTTCGTACCATTTCCCAAGGTAGCGGTTCAAATCGAGGCTTTTTACTGTTTC
>DPCJ01000081.1 GCA_003516705.1 Prolixibacteraceae bacterium
AATCTATCCGGATTTTTAAAAAGTATAATGAGCATGCCCAGGCCGGTGATGCATTATATGCTATTGGTGTTACCTACAAACAACTCGGGAAGCCAGAAGAAGCTATCGGTTATTTAACAGAAGCTCTTGAGTTAAGCAAAAAATACAATATCGGAGGTATTCACTGGGTTTATGAAACGCTGGCCGAAGCCTATTACGACGCAGGCAATTACAAACAATCGCGCGATTTATATGTGAGGTTTATCAATACCCGTGATTCGGTGTTGAACCTGGAAAAATCGCGAATGATACTTGATATGGAAAACAAATACCAGGCTGCGAAGAAGCAAAATGAAATAGAAAAACTTACCCTTGTAAAAAGCCGGCGAACTCTCGTTATTTATGAACTGATGGCAGTTGTTTTGCTGCTCCTGATAGCCGGGTTTGCCTTTTTCAGAAACATAAGGTCGAAGAAGATAATAGCCGACCAGAAACTGGAAATCAGGGAAAAACAATTGCTCGAACTCGAAAAGGAAAAGCAACTGATTGCTACCCGCTCGCTGCTGGCAGGCGAGGAAATAGAAAGAACCCGACTTGCCGGCGACCTGCACGACGGACTGGGTGGACTGCTTACAGGTGTGAAACTAAAACTATCTTCAATGAAAGAAAATTCGATAATTACAAGCGAAAACCTGGCTCATTTTAATCATGCGCTTAACCTGCTTGATACTTCGATTGCCGAAATGCGGCGTGTTGCCCACAACCTGATGCCCGAAACCCTTATGCATTACGGGTTGCAGACTGCTTTAGCCGATTTTATCAGGCAAGTGGAACCTGAAGGACTGCCGGTTGTCAGTTTTAATTCGTTTGGCGAAAACCTCAGGTTCGAAAAAGAACTTGAAATTACTGTTTACCGCATAGCACAGGAACTTGTAAACAATGCACTGAAACATGCCAATGCAAAACAAATTGAAGTACAGCTTTTTACTGAAAAGGGCAGGGTAAGTTTACAAGTGATTGACAATGGTGTCGGGTTCAACCCAAATATGGCAAGCGGACAAACCGCTGGAAAAGGGCTTAAAAATATCAACGACAGGATTACAGCTTTTAACGGGCATTTAGAAATCATAAGCGAACCGGGAAAAGGTACCGAGTGTACATTGGAATTTTTAATATCTTAGGCGGTAACTTATTTTTTAAGTCCGTTGCCGATGCCAAAACAGATTCTTATTGTTGAAGATCACCCGATTGTAAGCGAAAGCCTGTTGCGGCTTTTCAGCGATTCGTCATTAAATATAAACTGCGTGGCAGCTGCCAACGGAATCAAAGGACTTGCTTTTCTGAATGGAAACTCATTCGACCTTATTATTCTCGATATTCATTTACCCGACATCAGCGGGGTTGAGTTCTGCAAAATTGCAAAATCAAGGTTTCCGGGAATTAAAATTGTTGCGGTAACTACGCTTGCACAGCGGCATATTGTTGAACAGATGCTTGATGCAGGGGTTGATGGTTTTATACTGAAAACTTCGGATACTGAAGATATTGTGAACGGAGTATTGCAGGTACTTAAAACAGGGCAACTTTACCTCGGAAAAGGGGTGAAAGAACTAATCAAAGGCATTTCGGTAAACAACAGCGACTTGCCCATGATAACAAGGCGCGAAAGTGAAATTCTGAAATTGATTGCCGACGGGCTTACCAACCAGGAAATCGCCGAGAAATTGTTTATCAGCCCGCTCACGGTTGATACGCACCGCAAAAACCTGCTGCTTAAATTCAGTGCCCGGAATACGGCAATTTTGATTAAAACAGCTGTTTCGAAAGGGTACATCAGTTAAGTATGAAACCTTTTTGAATATGAACCTGTTATGTTGCTAAAATCGTAGAGTTTAAAAATGAGAAGCGAAGCACAAACCGTTGAAGACTATATCAAACAATTGCCGGAAGACAGACAGGAGGCTATCTCGAAATTGCGCAACGTAATTAAAACAAACCTGCCGGATGGTTTTCAGGAAGAAATGAGTTACGGAATGATTGGCTTTGTAGTGCCAAAAACGCTTTACCCTGCTGGTTATCATTGTACTCCCGGGTTACCGCTGCCTTTTATGAATATTGCCTCGCAAAAGAATTTTACTGCTATTTACCACATGGCAGTTTATGCCGATAAAGAACTAAACGATTGGTTTACTGCTGAATATCCGAAATACACAAAAGCCCGGCTCGATATGGGCAAAAGCTGCATCAGGTTTAAAAAAACAACAGACATTCCGTTTGAACTTATTGGCGAACTTGCTTCGAAAATAACTCCGGAGCAGTGGATTGCGATGTATGAAGCAACGTTTAAGCCGAAAAAGTAAAGGGAGATTGATGGAGATTGATAGTGATTAGTTGTCAGTGTTGCCCGGTTAAAAAGTAATTTAAAAATGAGATTCTTCACTTCATTTCATTACGTTCAGAGTGACATCAAGTTAGGTTGGTGCAGGCATTTGGGAGGGTTGGTTTTGCGGCGAAGCCGCAAAACCAACCCTCCCAAATGCAAAAGTATCCAAGAACCTGACATTCCGATGCGAAGCGAGGAATCTCATAAAATTAACCGGACAGTATTGATTGGTTGTTTGAAAAATGAAACTGGAATGAAACGAATTTTGATTTCGATATTAATACTAATACCAGTCTGGGGATTTGCTCAGCCATTTCCCGATGTTTTTGCGGGTACCTGGTGCGACTCAATTCACGGAATTTACGAACATTGGGATAAAACCGGCGACCAGCAACTCAAAGGCTTTTCGTATGAAATGAAAAATGGCGAAAAGGTGATTTCGGAATACATTGAAATTGCCATGCATGAAAGTAAAATGACTTATACTGCTTCGGTAAAAAAACAGAACAACGAAAAACCTGTGAGTTTTGTGCTCTCGGCCACCGACAGCATTTACACCTTCGTAAATCCTGCCCACGATTTCCCCACTTACATCCGCTACAAGGTCATTTCATCCAGCTACATACAGGCAACAGTTGGCAATGCCAGCCGCAGTTTTATACTCAACTACCATCGGATTGATTAAATAACAGTCACATGCGCCGAAAAAAACAAAAACGTAAATCGAAACTGGGACTTCCGCCCGGATCGCTGGTGTTCACCGGCGAACAAAAAATGGAGCAGGTTGATATTTCGGTTTTTAACTATTCCGAAGCTACTTTTCGGGAGTTACGCCCAAAATCAACCGATGAGATTCTGGAGTTAATCAAAAGTTCCACCGGCGTAATCTGGATTAACATTGACGGGCTGCACGAGGAAAAGTCGATTGAAAGGTTGTGCACTTTTCTCGATATTCATAAACTTACGATGGAGGACATTGTAAACGTGAGCCAGCGTCCAAAACTCGAAGAATATCCGAAATATGTACATTCTGTAATTAAAGATATTACTTACAATGCTGAAGGAGAATATTTTGAGTACGAACAAATCAGTTTTTTACTCAAAGAGAATATCCTCATTACTTTTCAGGAACGGTCGGGCGATGTTTTTGATGGGGTACGCAAACGCATTCGCGAAGGAATCGGATTTGTACGTAAACGAGGGGCCGACTACCTGATGTACGCTCTGCTCGATATGGTTGTGGACAACTATTTTGTGATTCTCGAAAACTTTGGCGAAAAACTGGAAGATCTTGAGACCGAATTGTTGGAAAACCCGGATAAAAACTCGCTGACAAAACTACACAATATCCGCCGCGAAACACTCGGACTGCGCCGCACGGTTTACCCGCTGCGCGAAATGGTGGCTGCATTCGATAAACTCGACGAGCCGCTTTTTAGTCATAGCAATAAGGTTTTTACCCGCGACCTTTACGACCACACCATTAAAGTAATTGAAACGGTGGAAATTTTCCGCGATATGACTTCGAGTTTGCTCGATTTGTACATCAACAGCGTATCCAACAAAATGAACGAAGTGATGAAAGTGCTTACCATTATGACTTCCATTTTTATCCCGCTTTCGTTTATTGCAGGAGTTTACGGTATGAATTTCCAAAACATGCCCGAACTGGATTATAAATACGGCTACTTCATTGTTTTGGGCGTGATGGCGCTGGTGTTTGTCGGGATCATTCTTTACCTGAAACGGCGGAAATGGTTGTAAGAAGCAGAGGATAAGAATAAAGCCCGGTTTTGCCAGGCTTTATTTTTTAGTCTTACAATTTATAACCGCATATTTTTAGGTTCCATTACAGATATCCGAATTGGAAGCATTTGATTGATTATTCTTTTTTCATCTGTTGATAAGGCAAAATAATCCTTATTGAAATTCGCTGCTGCCAGTTTCTCAAGTTGCTCCAGATGAACTTTTCCAATTGAACGAAGTAATTGATCAATGAAATTTTTATCAGTATCAATATCATATTGCAAAGTAATAACACCATTGGAGATTTTTACATTTCCAACATATGGTAAGTTTTTCTCCTCCAATTCAGGTCCTTTCTTGACCGATACAAAAGGAGGATTACCATTTAGAAATTTTTCTACGCCAACTAACAGTTCATCTTGATTTGCTCTTGAATTACAAGCCATTATCTCATTTTTCCGGTTCACCAATATGGTTAGAATATTAGTCATTGGAATGGGCTTGCCATGTTTCGCTTTATCATATTTTGTTAATCCGGACATAGAACTTCCGGGAGGAGGAGGCGCTAATTCTGCTACTTCAGTAATTAAACCTCCGTTTATTTTTGAGAGGTTTTCCTTGTTCCAGTTATCCAGCCAAATTTCAGAGCTATCTTTTTGAGAGATAATGGACGGGACAAATTCACTTATTTCATTAGGAATCATTTCTGGTTGCGAGAATGCCTGTAGCAGTATCAACGCAACAGGAAAGAAAAACATCAGTTTCATTCCTGTCCATCGGTTTAAATTTTTCTTTTTCATCATTTTAATTCGTTTTAAAATTGGTTTTTGTGTAAAATGGTTTGCCATGGCAAAACGTCTTTCGCCAACAGCTTTTTCAATCACCAACAGTTGGTATTTTGCAGCATCGATGCCTTTGTTCAGAACGGCCTGGTCGGCCTGGTATTCGTGGATGAGTTTTAAATCGCGGCGAAGCAGCCACACAAATGGGTTAAACCAGTGCAGCGCGGTAAACAATTCGCAAATCACGAGGTCAACTGCATGAAAATGTTTGATATGCGCGTATTCGTGGGTAATTATCATCTCCCTGTTTTCGGTGTAATCTTTTTCTGAAATCACAATGTTTTTTAGAAACGAAAACGGGTGGATAAAATCTTTTACAACTGCCAGCATATAATTCTGAAAAGATTGTTTTTCAGCTTTTTGAATGATTTGAGCAACCCGAGCCAGTGAAACTGCAAGGCGGGTTAACAACAAAATGATGGCAAACAAATAAATCAACAAAACAGAATTTATTTCCAGCGAATTTGTTGGCTGAACAGTTTGAATCTCCCCAGAAACTACAGGCAGTGGATTATTGAAAACCGGCGTTTCTATTATTTGCCTGAAAACCTCAATCTGCGGAATTACGCTATTTTCCTGCAAAACAGGAACTTCAGCCAATGGAAGTATGGCTGATGTAATCAGAATTCCCAGCAAAACAAACCGGTTTACCGTGTGCATTTTATCGCGGCTCACAGCCAGTTTAAACACAATGTAAAACAGCGCCAGACTGATTGTCGATTTCAGCAGGTATTCAAAAAACGGGTTCATTGCGGGTTGTTTTTGTTGTTTTCAATTTCCTGAATGAGCTTTTTCAGTTCGTCAAGCGAGAGTTTCTGGTCTTCCACAAACAACGAAACCACGTTTTTGTACGAGTTGTTAAAGTACTTTTTCACCACATTTCCCAAAGCGCCTTTCCGGTATTCTTCCTCACCAACAACGGGAAAATAGCGGTGTGTATTTCCAAACTGTTCGTGACCAATAAAACCTTTTTCCTCCAGAATGCGCACCATTGTTGAGAGTGTATTGTAATGCAGATTCTGGTCGGAATACAATTCTTTCAGCTCCTTCACGAACATCGGGCCTTTTTCCCAGAACAGGTTCATGATTTCTTCTTCTTTTTGTGTCAGCTTTTTCATTTTTCAGATTTTTAGTACAGAGTAGTGAGTACTTGTAAAACAACAAAGCAAATATAACTATATTATTTAGTTTGTAAACTATTATATATAGTTAATTTACTAAAATATTTAGTTTTTGCTGAAATTATTTGTAAATCGAAGGGTGACGCGGTTTGTAACCGCGTTAAAAACTGGCGGATTGGAATCCGCCACACCCAATAAAAAAAGATGCCATCCGCATTTAATCAATTTAAACGGATGGCATCCTATGTTTTTATTCAGCAGGTGAACTTGAAGTCACCAGCTGAAAAATTAGCCAGAAGCCAGATTTATTCTTTCCAAACCGGTAATCTGCCGGGAGTCCAGGGAGCGCCGATTTTGTTGAGTTCGGTTTCCAAAGCCGGAATATCAGTTTCTACTATTCTTTTTAAAGTATCAAGTACCGGCGGAAATTCTTCTTTCAGAATTTCGTAATTCATTTTTTCGGTACCTGTAATTCCGCTGGTCGAACCCATGTGTGCGTATGTAATATCGCCCAAACGGTCGTTGAGCGGAACCTGTGCCGGCGGGGTTTCTTCGCCGCTGGCTTTGGCTGCTACCCCATTTAATTTAAAGTTGAGCGATTCCAATTCAACGCTTAACGCACGGGCTTTATTCATCAAATCCTGGCTTGCTCCGGGTGTGGTATAAATGGCTTGTTTCATGTTTTCAACTTTCGAAGTGAGTTCGCCCAACAAACGATTGCTTCCCTGCATGGCAATGGCTAATTTGTTTACCTGGCGGGCAAACTGCACATTTTCGTTGTAATCGGCAGCCGGAAGTGTTGTGTTATCGAGCTTACGACAAGTAAATTCAACCGGTTCGGCTAATTTTTTCAACTCGCCATTCTGCCAAAGTTGCATATCTACTTTATATTTTCCGGGCATCACAAGAATACCGCCGCCGCCACCGCCTCTGCGACCACCGCGTCCGCCACCTTCAACCGGACTGAAACTGCCCGAAACATTGGTGGTTGTTGGCATTGCATAGCGCATATCCCAGTTCATACGGTTCACTCCTTTTGAAGGCGATTGTGTAATCTGGCGTACCACGTTGTTTTCACTGTCGTAAATAGTAAAAATCAGGTGAGGTTTTTCCTCTTTTTCTTCAAGTTCAAGCTCGCGCCAGGTAGGCTGGGGGATAGGCTTACCTTCTTTAAACAGTTCTTTTTCCTTTTCTTTCCGAATTTCTTTTTTCGTTTTTGGAGCCTCTTTCAGGTAATAAGTAATTGTTGCGCCAAAATCGGGATTCGGAGCTTTGTAATAAGTGCTGCCCTGGTTGTCTTTGTTGCTGGTTTGCACAAACATTAAAGCATCTTTTACCGGAAAAATTTGTGCTTCTTTTTCTTTTAAGTCTTCAGAAATTTCGCGCAAAGGACTGTAATTATCGAGAATATAAAACCCACGGCCAAAAGTGGCAATTACCAAATCGCTTTCGCGTTCCTGAATGGCAATGTCATACACAGCAATGGTTGGAAGACCCGATTTCAATTGCACCCAGTTTTTCCCATTGTCGATGGTGAAATAGATGCCAAATTCAGTCCCTGCAAACAGCAATTCTTTTCGTTTAAAATCCTGAACGATTGTGTGAACTGTTCCGTTTTCTGGCAGATTGCCGGCAATCGAAGTCCATGTTTTTCCTTTGTCGGTGCTTTTAAAAATGTAAGGTTTAAAATCGTCGCTTTGAATACCATTGAAAGCAGCATAAACTACGTTTTCGTCAAAACGGTCGGCGCACAATTCGCTTACATAGGTGTATTGCGGTACGCCGGGGAACGATTTTACCTGCGCCCACGACTGGCCGCCGTTTTCAGTTACCGAAATCACTCCATCGTCAGTTCCGGCATACAACAACCCTTCCTTTAGTTTCGATTCGTCAAGTGCTACAATGGTTCCCCACTGCGAGGTTGAAATATCTTTGGCAACAGCTTCTGCTGGCCAGTATTTCCCCATCACCAGAAAACTGTTACGGTCGGTTTGGGTTGTCAGGTCGTCGCTGATTACCTGCCACGAGTTTCCACGGTCGTCGCTGCGAAAAACTTTATTGGCAGCAATATATAAGCGCGTTGGTTTATGCGAGCTTAAAAACATCGGGGCGTTCCAGTTCCATTTGTAAGTAAGTTCTCCTTTACGTTCGCGTGGTTTTATGCTGATTCCTTCGCCACTTTTTTTGTCGAATCGCGATACATTTCCGTATTGGTATTCGGTATAAATAATGTTGGGGTCATTGGGGTCGGCAGCAATCCAGAAGCCGTCGCCGCCGAGGGTCACCAGCCATTCGTCGTTTAGCACGCCGTCGCGTGTTAAATTCCTCGATGGGCCAACCATGCTGTTGTTGTCCTGTGTTCCGCCATACACATTGTAAAACGGAAGTGCATTATCTACATTCACCCTGTAGAACTGGGTTATTGGCAGGTTCTCTTTAAAGTCGAAAGTTGCGCCGCCATCCCAGGTTTCGTAAATACCGCCGTCACCGCCAATGATGTAATGTTCCGCGTCTTTAGTGTCAATCCAAAGCGCATGGTCATCAACATGACGCCCGTCGGTGCTGATGGTTGTCCAGGTTTTGCCACCGTCTTTTGTAAAGCGGGAAACTGTTTCAACTGAATACACTTTGTCTACGTTTTTCGGATCGCAGTAAATTTCGTTGTAGTACTGACCACTTGAAGTGTAGTCACTCATATTATCCCAGCTTTCGCCTTTGTTTGTTGAACGGAAAAAACCGCCTTTTCCTTCTGCAGCTTCCACAATCAGGTAAACCACATTCGGGTCAACAGGTGAAATATCGATTCCCATACCGCCCATATCAACCGATGGTAGTCCTTTCACAATTTTATTCCAGGTTTCGCCTCCATCAACCGATTTATACACAGCAGATTCAGGTCCGCCTCCAATTTTTCCGAACCAGTGACGCCTGCGTTGCTCCGAAGTAGCGTACATAATATCAGGGTTCGACGGGTCGATTTTTACATTGTTTACCCCGGTGTTTTCACTGATTTCGAGTACTTTTTTCCAGGTTTCGCCGCCATCGGTGGTTTTGTACAAACCACGTTCTCCACCCGGTCCCCAGGCTGAGCCTTCGGCTGCAACAAAAACAATGTTCGAGTTACGTGGATCGATTACAATCCCGCCAATCTGACGGCTTTGTTTCAATCCCATGTTTTTAAACGATTTTCCGCCGTCAACCGATTTGTAAATGCCGTCGCCATAACCGAGCGCACGCTGGTGGTTGTTTTCGCCTGTACCAACCCAAACTACATTAAAATTATTCGGGTCGCATTCAACATCAGCAATCGAATAAGCGCCGTAGTTATCGAAAACAGGGGACCAGGTGGTTCCATTGTTTTCGGTCTTCCACACATGGCCGCTGGCTACTGCAACATAATACTCTTTGTTGTTTTGCTGGTTTACCGCAAAGTCAGCAATGCGTCCACTGGCCCATGCCGGCCCGATATTTCTGAACTTTAAACTGCTTACCAATCCACTGTTGATAAACACTTTTTCTTCTTCCTTCTTTTCGTCGTCTTTATCGCCTTTTTTCTGTGCCTGAATATTTGTGGTCAACAAAAAGGCTAACATTAACAAAATCACATTTTTCATTCGCTGATTATTTTAAGATTATAATTTATGAATTCAATTTAGTTGGTATTTAAAAGCCTGAAAGTACAAACGAAAATAACATTCTTACAAGACAAATGTCACCATTAAATAAAATCAGTTTTTAATCTGATAAAGTTTCCACCATGGTGTTGTGGGCGATTGGTGGTGTTCCCAGTGATAGCCAAAAAAGTAGCACGAAAGCATGGCCCAAACATGATTTTTTGATTGCGATCGTGAATTATGTGGCTGCATTTCGGGGCTGAATGGTTGTTTATGAGGTAAATAGGTGCCAAAAAAGAAGAGTTGCAATGTTGATAAAATGGCTGGTAAAACCCAGAATACAAGCAGCTGAGCCTCGGTGAACCAAATCAATAAAATGTTGAAGGTTACAGCCATTAAAACGATTTGCCACCAGGTTGTGTAGTTTTTCATAAAACTGAACCACCACAAAAGAAAATTATTGCTCTTTACATAAAAATCAGGGTCATCGGCTGTGCCGGGAAATCGGTGGTGTAAATAGTGTTTTTTCGATAAAACTTTAAACGAAAGAAAAGCAAAAAGTGTGGTTCCCAGATAACCAAAGAAATTGTTAAGCTTTCTGTTTTTTGCAACAACTCCGTGCATAGAATCGTGGCCGGTAATAAATAGACCGGTGTATAAATAGGTTTGCAGAATAATATGTAAATATAGCCATGGATTATCGGGTTTCACATCGACCAGAAAAAGACTGAATCCCAGATGCATAAACCAAAATGAGAGAATTATGATGGCAATAAAAACACCCATAATCGTTAAACTATGGGTGCAATTTAATTATTTTCGAGTAGTTTTTAAATTGCCAGATAAAAGGATCGGATTAGAAATTAAGTACTTCTTTCAACATTTTGTAACCTGTTTTGCTCACTTTTAACTTGGTTTTGTCGTGCAGAATTACAATGTACGACTCCTTTTCGTATTGCTGTATTTCGTTTATCTGGTCAATTTTAACGATATACGAACGGTGGATTCGTGCAAATGAATGCGGATCAAGCGAATCCTCAAAATATTTCATTGTCTTTTGCTTGATGTGCCGTCCTTCGTTAGTGTAAATCATCACGTAATCATCCATCGACTCAATGTAACGGATGTTATCAACCGGAATGATATGAATTTTATGCCGGTCTTTTACCACAACCCTGTCGATAAAACCTTCGCGTGGAAAATTCATGATTTTTTCTGCCACATCAGAAACAGCTCCTTCTTTTTGTATCCGCTCAGTAACTTTTGATATGGCTTCGTACAATCTTTCCTTCGAATAAGGTTTTAGCAGGTAATCGGCTGCATTGTGTTCAAAAGCCTTAATGGCAAACTGATCGTATGCTGTTGCAAATACAATCTGTGGTTTGTGATCGAGCAATTCAAGCATTTCAAACCCGGTAATTTTTGGCATTTGAATATCAAGAAAAACCAGGTCGGGTTTTAATTCGTTAATCATTTTCACACCTTCAAACCCGTTTTCACATTCGGCAACAAGTTCAATTTTGTCATTTCCTGAAAGAAATGATTTCATGAGGTGACGCGCCAGCTCTTCATCTTCAAC
This sequence comes from Prolixibacteraceae bacterium, assembly GCA_003516705.1. Classification (GTDB taxonomy): domain Bacteria; phylum Bacteroidota; class Bacteroidia; order Bacteroidales; family Prolixibacteraceae; genus Draconibacterium. The sequence goes on from DPCJ01000081.1 coordinate 11,265, forward strand.
AATAATGGTACGCAGTTTTTCAGCCATCTTAATTTGTTTTTTGTGGTATGGTTAAAGTTACGGTAAATTCTTTTTTGTTGTCTTCGAGTTTTAAAAGATGGGGGGTTCCGTATATAATCTGAAGTCTGTCGCGGATATTGCGCAACCCGATTCCTTCGCCACGTTTCGAAAGTACATTGGGATCGTAAGTGTTTCTGATAGTTACCTGGAGAAATTCATCGGTACACCGGCAGGTTGTTTTTAATTCAACGGGTTCGGTTGCTTCGTAAACACCATATTTAATGGCATTTTCGTAAAGCGGTTGCAAAATCATATTCGGAATATAGGCTTGTAAACATTTTTCTTCAATCTCAAAAACGGGGTTCAGTTTGCTCCCAAACCTTACTTTTTCGATTTGAAGATAGAGTTTATTGTTTTCAAGTTCCTGTTTAAATAACACCTTCTCGTGCTGGTCGTGCTTCAGCGAATATCTCATTAACTGCGACAGGTTGATAACCATTTCCTGCGCTTTTGCTGGGTCTGTCATGGTTAACGATGAAATGCTGTTCAAACTGTTAAAAAGAAAATGGGGATTTATCTGAGATTTTAGGGCGTGTAATTCTGCCTCTTTTACAAGTGCAATAAGTTTTCCTTCGTTTCGTACTTTTTCCTTAAAACTGAAATAATAGTTGACTGCATAAAAGAAAACCACATAAATAGTGTACATCATGTATCCACCAAAAATGCGGTTAATTAAACCTTTTTGCATCCATTCTATCGATTCAGGATGCAACAGTTTTATTAAAACGACACTAAGATACATCCAGATGAAAACAATGATTGAAGCAGCAATGATGTGAGCCATAATTACTTTGATTGCACTATTGTTTTCAATTGTGCTGAAACGTGTTACATACCATATTGCCGTACCGATTATTGCAAAAATGAATATCGAAGAAAATACTTCAACAAAAGAAGCCCAATAATCTAACCCATTGGCAAAGACAAGAATCAGCATCATTATCACTGAGGCAATAATCCAGAAAATACCATATAAAATGGCCAGCTTTGGTTTGGTTAGAAAAGGGTGACGGAGTTCCATTGTTTAAAAATGTTTGATTTCTACACCGCCAAATGCAGCGAAACCTTTGATAATAAGTGTTTTGGATGGATTTGCTGCAATGTTGTTAAAAGTTGCACCCCTTTTGTCGGTAAAGGCTCCGAATATCGAAGTCACTTCGTTTTTGATAGTCCAGTCGGGCGGAACTTTAAATCCGCAACCTCCGAAAACACAAACACAATCAATTATTGCCCCATTTTCCGACAAATGTGTTTGTCGTAAATCATATTCTGTTCCTCCAAACATTGAAGTTGTTTTTCCTCCATATAAATTTTGTGAATTAACTAATACCTCGCGGCCGCCAAAAATTACGAAATCGTCGAAATAATCCATTCCGCTGGATGTTTTTGGTTCATTTAAAACCGGTTCTTTTTTTCTTTTTCCGTGGCTGACCAACATTAACACACCGGCAATAATTATCATTAAAGGCCAGCCAATCTGTCGTAATTCTCTGGGAATATCAAAAATGTCGTCTAATAGGAAAAAACCACCGATAGCGATTAGTATCGTCCCTGTGTTTTTATTGCCGCCAAGAAACGAAAAGACACCAATGCCAATCAGCAGCATTTGCCACGAAATAAAAATATCTTCCCAAACTTCGGGAATCAGATTTAGTTTTTCAAGAATCCAGATTGCTCCGATTCCTATTAAAAACAACCCTACATAAACTCTTTTATTTTCAGAACCCCGGTTTTCCATCTCTCTATTTATTTCAGTTTATTATTTCAAGAATTAACATGTTTTGCCACCATTGCCACTCCCAGCGCTACTAAAATTACCGGAATCAAAAACGAAATGGTGAGTCCGGGCAAAACAAAAATTTTTGGCAGAATAAAAAATCCGCCAACAATTATCAGTACTACTCCTCCTGAGCGTTTTCCGGCTAACAAAATCAAGCCAACAATAATTAAAATCATCGGCCACGAAAAAATAAATGGAGGCAAACTGTGAATCAAACTCTTTATCGGGAAAAGTAATTCGGAAATAGAGATATGGAAATTAAAGTAAAGCCCAAGTTTTCTTAGAATCCATAATAGGCCTATTGCTATTAATACGATTGCAAAAACTAATCTGGAGTTGTCGTTTTCTTTTTTGTTTTCCATTATCCCATTTGCTAAATAACGGAATAAAAGTAAAAAACTATCCCAATCAGGCGATTTAACATTCGGTTAACACAGGGATTATGTCGGTGAAATTCGAAACGGGTCAAATTTTTCGTGAATAAACCGGAATTAAACATCAACTCAGCGCGATTTAAATACAAAAGACAGAAACATAAGTTTTGTTCCTGTCTTTTGCGACATTATATTCTCTATCATTTTTAGCCTTTGCTTTGTTCTTTTGCCCACGAATCGCGCAATTGAACTGTTAAGTTGAAAACAGGTTTTTCCGGAGTTGAATCATAGTCAAGATTGAAATAGCCCAACCTCTCAAATTGAAAATGATCAAGAGGTTTCGCTGTTTTTACAAATGGCTCAACATAACAAACCGGAAGTATTTTTAATGAGTCGGGGTTCATAAATTGTTTGAAATCAATGTCTTTATGTCCATCGGGATTTTCATCGCTGAAAAGACGGTCGTATAACCTGACTTCTGATTCAACAGCATGTTTTGCAGAAACCCAGTGCAATGTTGATTTTACTTTTCTGCCATCAGGAGAATTACCACCTTTCGATGCCGGATCGTAAGTACAAAGCAGGTGTTTGATGTTTCCATTTTCATCTTTAACCACTTCGGTACACGTAACAAAATAGGCATATCTTAGTCGTACCTCGCGACCGGGACTTAATCTGAAAAATTTGGAAGGTGGATTTTCCATAAAATCCTCTTGTTCAATATAAATTTCTTTCGAAAATGG
>DPCJ01000142.1 GCA_003516705.1 Prolixibacteraceae bacterium
GCATCGTTAAAACTAACCTCTTTCAAATAGCGTTGCCCCATCAACCCAATGATGTTGACTTTTGAGAAAGCCGATACTGCCAGTACAGCAACCAGGATAAGTTCGATTAGACCAGGTTTCAGCTTGAAAAAAATGTCGTTGTCGAGTAATATTGAGATTCCTCCAAGCGCAACCAACAATAACGTATCGAAAAGGATAAACTTATCAAACCGTTTTTCTTTGACTGCCACCCATATCATTTCGGCCAGACCCACACCAACAGCAACAAACAACCCGGTTTTAGTCCCCCATATTTCGTCGGCAGCAATAAAAACGAAAAGAGGAATAAAACCGGGCAGCAGTTTTTTTAGCAATTCAGTCCTGGTCATTGATACCGGATTGGATGGTCGGTTTGTTTAATTGGCCGGGTAAACTTTATAAACTTCAACCTGCATGAGTAGTGATGTAAACCCGGGTATAGAATTACTTCCGCTTTGACCATAGGCCAATCCTGAATCGAGTACAAGGTTGGCAACAGTACCTTTTTGCATGTAGGTTACCGCTTCGTCGAGACCGGCAACTACACTGCCTGTACCAACAATAAACTCAAGCGGTTCATAACGAAAACCACTGGTATATCCGTTTGATTCATCAACTAAAAAGCTGTCGATGAGCCAGGTGGCATAAAAAACCTGAACCCTGTCTCCTAATTTAATAGTGTCACCAGTTCCGGCGGTTTCTTCACTGTAATATAAACCTGAGCGTGTTGGCTCCAAATCAGGGTAATGCTCTAACAGATAGGCGTTAAGTAATTCAAGTTCTTTGTTGCGTTGTTTTTCAAGACTGTTATCGTCGCACGAAAAAAGTGCAATCACTGTAAAAAAAGCTAAAAGTGCAGTTGCAAACTGTTTCATAATTTTATATAAATCTGTTTCGATTAAATTTCTGGTTTTATATCTTTCATAACCACTACAAAAACAAGTGTCTGGTAAGCCGGAATAATTCCTGCTCCTTCACTGCCATAAGCTAATGATGATGGTATTATGAGTTGTGTTTTTGCATTCTTTTTCATCACTTTCATTCCGTCGTCCCAGCCTTTAATTGAGGGCGGATTATCGAGAATAAATGTAAATGTACTATCATTTGCTGAACTCTGAAAAGAAGACCCAAACATGGTACCATCAATGAAGTATCCTGCATAGCCAACACTAAGCGTATCACCGGTTTTTGCATAGTCACCACTGCCCTCATTTATGGTTATATAATAAACTCCGGAAGTTGTAGTGTCAATGTCGTTTCCGTTTGCCTGAAGGGTTGTAAGATATTTATTTAAATCTGCCAACTCTTCTGCTTCTGTGGTCTCTTTTATATCGTTTATTTTGAGACACGAAGCGAATAAAACTGCAAAAACTGTGGCAATAATCAGGTATATTCCTGCTTTTTTCATTTCCTTACACTTTTTAAATTTCAGTTTCAAGCAATTGATGCTTGTAATCTGGTAAAAGTTGCGTGAATTTTTGAATAGCTTCATTGAGTGTGAGCTTAATTTCGCCACCCGCAGCATTTCTATGTCCTCCTCCGTTAAAATGGTCGCGGGCAATATGGTTTACATGAAAGTTTCCTTTTGAGCGGAAAGATGCTTTTATAATTCCATCTTTTTCGATAAAAATTGTACTGAAAACAATATTTGCAATGGATAACGGAAAGTTCACAAAACCTTCTGTATCACCCGTTTTAAAATTGTAATCAAGCAGCTCCTGTTTGGAAATGCTAATCAAAGCCGTACGTAGTTCAGGATAAACAACCATTTTATTATTAAGGCAGTATCCAAGCAATTTCATTCGGTCGGCTGAAAAATTGTGATATACACCCGACTGAATTTTTTCAACTGCAATGTCAAATTTCATCAATTCTGAAACCACTTGAAAGGTATTCGGATTTGAGGTGCCATGACTAAAAGAGCCTGTATCAGTAAGGATTCCGGTATAAAGTGCCTCAGCCGATTTTTTGCTGAAAAAACCTCCAAGGCCAATCGAATTCAGCACATCGAAAATAAGCTCTGCTGTTGAGCTGTAGCCAGTTTCAGAAATTGTGTAATTGCAAAAATCAGATGGATAAGGATGATGATCGACAAGAATCTTTGGATTGGCGAATTTCAGTATGCTTTTTTCAAGTTTTCCTGCACGTTTTGCTTCGTTAAAATCTACACAAATCAATACATCGCTTTGTTTAAGCACTTCTTCAGCAGCCTTTTTGTCGGTTGAATACACAAGAATTTTAAGTTCGGAAGAGAACCACTTTAAAAAATCGGGGTATTCGGTGGGTGAAATAATATTTACCTGGTGTCCAAATTCAGCTAAAACTTCTGCAAAACCAATGGCCGAGCCAATTGCATCGCCATCAGGATTTTCGTGCGGAACAATTGCAATTTTGCACTTTTGGTTTGTAAGTAGTTCTTTAACCTGTGCAATAACCTCTATGTCAGTATTTTTCAAATCTTTTCTGTTTTTGAGTGGGCAAATATACTAAAACTGCCAACGGTTCCAGACATAATCATCTGAATTTTTATATAATTGCAAATTGATAATAATATTCAAAAATTGAGTTTTATGGCAGGAAAACAAACGTTTACAATGATAAAACCTTCCACTTTCAGTGCCAACCACACAGGAGCAATTCTGAAAATGATTAACGAGGCGGGTTTTACGCTTAAAGCGATGAAAATTACAAAGTTGAGTGCTGAACAGGCTGGCGCTTTTTATGAAGTGCACAAGGAAAGGCCATTTTATGCCGACCTGGTTCAGTTTATGAGCTCGGGGCCGATTGTGGCTGCTGTACTTGAAAAAGAAAATGCTGTTGAAGATTACCGGAAACTGATTGGTGCCACTAATCCGGCCAATGCAGCCGAGGGTACAATTCGCAAACTTTTTGCCATTAACCTGCAGGAAAATGCAGTTCACGGTTCCGATTCTGACGAAAATGCCATCATTGAATCTGATTTCTTTTTCTCGAAAACTGAAAGGTTTTAATTGCTGATTCTAAAAAGGCCGGTGAACGGATTTGGCTGACGACGTTATTTAAAAATGATTTTATCAACCAGCTCTTCGCCGGCTTTTTCATTGAGTTTTCTTTTGATTTCGTCGCGCATCATAAAAAGCTCATTTTTTACCACCGATGAACTGATTTCTACAAATAAAATGTGGTTTCGCAGCACAACACTGCGTGTGTAATGTGCAATTGTTTTACCGAGTAATGTTTCCCACGACTGCACGATGTCAACTTCCTTCAGCTTTTTCCCGATATTATTTTCCCTTACATAGTCGCGTAAAACATCGGCCAATGGTTGTGTAATGCTTCTTCTCATGGCACTTTTGTTACAATGCCCGAATCGACAAGAAAGATGCTGTAATCGGTCTCCATTTTGCGGATAATTGCATCGATATGTTCGCGATTGGTGTCGGTAATAAAAATCTGTCCGAACTGTTCGCCCGCCACCACCTTCACTATTTGTTCAACACGGTGCTGATCGAGCTTATCGAAAATATCATCTAGTAAAAGAATGGGTTTCAGACCCGAAATTGCTTTAATAAAGTCGAATTGTGCCAACTTTAACGAAACAAGATAAGTTTTCATCTGGCCTTGAGAACCCAGTTTACGGATTGCGTGGTCGCCCAGAAAGAAAACAAGTTCATCTTTATGAATTCCCTGCGAGGTGTATTGTAAGGCCCGGTCTTTTGCAACCGATTCTTTTAACAGTTCTTCAAAACTTTTGTGTTCCAGCTGTGACTCGTAAACCAGGCTCACTTTCTCGTTATCTTCTGATATAAAAGAATAGTATTGCTGGAAAACAGGAATCAATTTCTCTACAAATTCCTTTCTGCGCTCGTGAATCCGCACACCATACTCAATCAGGTGCGTATCCCAAAGTGTAAGCAAATCAATGTCGAAATAATGGCCAGAAGCAAACTGCCGGAGCAGGTTGTTTCGCTGTTGCAGCGCCCGGTTGTATTTTAGCAAATCATCGAGGTAAAGCTGATTGTATTGCGAAATCACGCCATCGGTGAATTTACGTCGTTCCTCACTTCCGCCCAGAATAAGGTTTACGTCAGAAGGTGTTATCATCACCAATGGAAATAATCCAATGTGTTCAACCAGCTTTTTATATACCTTCGAATTGCGTTTAAACTGTTTAACACCGCCTTTTTTAAATCCGCATGCTACAG
>DPCJ01000021.1:0-22040 GCA_003516705.1 Prolixibacteraceae bacterium
ATTCTCAACCTTTTTTTTAACTACTTTCTTTTTCCTCCCCTTCGGGGAGGTTAGGAGGGGCTTCCTTTTAACGTTGTTGTACGTCGCTCATATCTTTAATAATTCCGGCTTTATCGACTGTAATATTTACATCTTTAGCCACTTCCAGTATAATTGTGGTTTCTTTTACTTCCACAATTTTACCATAGATTCCGCCGGTTGTAACCACTTTGTCGCCTTTGGCAAGACTTTCGCGGAATTTGCGGATTTCTTTTTGGCGTTTCATCTGCGGGCGAATCATAAAAAAGTAAAATACCACGATAATTAATAAAAGCGGTAACATACTCATCCAGGGATTTGACTCTTGTCCCTGTGGTTGCATCATCAGAATTGTGTTCATCTTATTCGTATTTAATATTTAATTTCCAACTGATTATTTTCGACTTCAGCAAAAATAATTAAATGTTTCAGTTCTTTGCTATTCCACAAAATTTCGACCGTTTTTAATTGTCTGCCAAAAAGTCCTGATGAATCAAAAGTCACTTCAATTACGCCGGTTTCTCCCTGATTGATTTGTTTTTGAGGAAACTGTGCCGAAATACATCCGCAGTCGGTTGCCGCATCTTTAATCACGATTGGCCCATCTCCCTTGTTCTGAAAAACATAACTGTACGACAGCTTTTCACCCGCTTTTAACAGACCGAAATCGTGAGTTTCAGTTTCAAACTGTAGTGCCTCTGCCGGTAAATCTGTATCCACATTTTCAGCCGGTACAGGTGCAATGGGCTGTTTTGTCTTGTTACACGAAATGGCAATCAAAAACAAGGCGATATAAAAAACAGTTTTCATTGTTCGCCAACCAAACCGCGGCCTGTTTTTTTGATTTTGCCCTCTTTCTTCAAATCTTTCAGGGTTTTGTCTAAGATGCCGTTGATAAAATTGCGGCTTTTCTCGGTGCTGTAATATTTCGAAAGTTCGATGTATTCGTTCATCGTAACTTTTGTGGGTATCGATGGAAAATATAGAAACTCTGTAATGGCAAGCTGCATGATGAGGATGTCCATAAAAGCAATACGCTCCACATCCCAGTTGCTCGAATGTACTTTAATTAACTGTTGAATTTCGTCGTGGTTCACAATCGCTTTCCGAAACAACTCTTTTGCAAATTCCCTGTCATCTTCATCTTTAAAAAGCGGCATCAGGCTTACACTCGTATCACTCTGTTCGTTAAACTTCTTCATCGTTTTACCGATTACAGAAATAACAAATTCGATGTCGTCGTTCCAGTATATGCTTTGTTCTTCGAGCACCTGGTACAGTTCTTCCGAAATCAGCAGAATGTTGTTGAAAATTTTCTCCACAAACTTGCGATCGTCGAGGTACGAACGGGTATCGTTGGCCATGTAAGCCTGGTACATTTCTGATTCGGTAACAATCAGGTACAACTCTTTTATCAGCTCGGGGTGGTTTACCCAACTCAGTTTCTTTTGTTCGATATAGGCTTTTAACTGGCGGTTTTCACGCAGTTGCCTGATAAAAAGGTTGCTGATAAATTTTGTATTCGGATTGAGGTCATCCTCGGTAGGCTGGTGTTTGTTCCGCTTAATTTCAATCCGGCTTTCGGCGTAATCGGCAATTTCAGTCACCAGCGACATGAGGTAGTGGTACAAATCGTACGTTTTGTGAATACAGAAAAACAGTTCTTTTTCGCTGTTGGTTAATGAGCGTTCTTCTGAAGCGTAATAAGCGTATAAAACCTGCAACGCCTTCGTACGGATAATCCTTCTGCTAATCATTATAAATGAACTTCTTATTTTGTGGCGGCAAAATTAGTACTTTTTTAAGAACAAGGTGGCTTTTGGTTTTTTTTATAAAGTTGTGTTCACATTATCATTCTGTAACGTGTTCTTCTCTGATTCTGCCTTATCCCGGATATTCTGCACATCATTATTTTTATCATCATCTTCTTCATCTTCCTCCTCTTCCCAGTCAAATTTATCGCGGCGAATGATGTATTTCCGGTAAACAAACGCAAGGATTACTCCAGAAATGGCGCCCCACAAATGGCCTTCCCACGAAATATCAGGGTTGATGGGAAACATGCCCCACACCAGTCCGCCATACAGAAAAACCACTGTAACCGAAAGCGTAAGCAGCCGCGTGTCGTTTCTGATGATTCCGCTCACCAGGTGAAAAGCGGCCATGGCGTAAACCACGCCGCTGGCGCCAATGTGCCATGCCTCGCGCCCCGAGAGCCATACAAAAATTCCGGCTAATAAATAAAGTTGCAAAAAGATGCGGTACGAAATGCGTCTGTAAAAATAGATGAGCATAAACATGAGGATAAAAAAAGGCACCGAGTTCGAGATGAGGTGTTTAAAGCCGGAGTGAATAAATGGCGAAAACAGGATTCCGGGCAATCCTTTCAAATGGAGCGGATAAACACCAAACTGCACAAAATTTAAGCCTAATGTTTGTTCCATAATTTCTACCACCCAGAAAGCAAACACAAACAGCGTCGGAAACAAAAGGCTGTGGAAAAATATACGTTTCTCCAGCTTCATGTCGAGCTTACGGGGATTGCTCGGATAGTACTTAAAAAGAGCCACGGTTACAATTAAAAATTAAAAATGAGAAATTAAAAATCTTTGGTCCCCGGTTTAAAGTTTCGGGTTCCGAATTCCGAGTTCACAGTTCCGAATTCGGAACTGTGAACTTTAAACATTATAATTTAAACTTTCACCAGTTCACGTATTAGCGCTGCAAACTCATGTATTTCAGTTTCTGTTGTGTCGAAGGATGTCATCCAGCGTACTTCTGAAGTTGTCGGATTCCAGATGTAGAAAAAGAAACGCTCCTGCAACGGTTGAATAATTTCACGCGGTACAATGGCAAAAACACCATTGGCTTCAACCGGCTGGGTGATTTTTATTTCAGGTATTTTAGCAACTTCGGCTTCGAGCAGACGTGCCATTTTGTTGGCGTGCGAAGCTGTTTCTTCCCATAAATCGTTTTCGAAATAAGCCAGAAACTGCGCTCCCACGAACCGCATTTTCGAATAAAGTTGCATGCTTTGTTTTCTGATGTATTTAGTCTGACGGGTTAATTCAGGGTTAAAAAACAATACGGCTTCACCCATCATCATTCCGTTTTTTGTTCCACCAAACGAAAGGATATCGACGCCGCAATCGCGCGTAAATGCTTTAAAACCGAGTCCAAGCGCAGTGGCTGCATTCGCAATGCGTGCGCCGTCCATGTGCAAAAGCATATTGTTTTCGTGTGCCAAATCGGCTAATGCTTTAATTTCAGCCGGCTGATATACAGTGCCCATTTCGGTTACCTGCGAAATGGAAATCACGCGCGGTTGCGAGTGGTGTTCAAAATCGAAACCTTTCAGGTGATGTTTTACTGCCTCAGGAGTGATTTTGCCTTTTACTGGTTCTGCCGGAAGCAGTTTGCAGCCAGTAAATTTTTCGGGCGCACCGCATTCGTCTTCCTGAATGTGCGCGGTTTCGGCGCAAATGATGGAGTTAAAACTACGCGTAACCGACGAAAGTCCGAGCACGTTAGCACCGGTGCCGTTAAACACAAAAAATACTTCGGTGTCGCTGCCAAACTTTTCTTTAAAAACGGCTATCGCCTTTTCGGTAAACGGGTCGTTGCCATAACCGGTAAAATGCCCGTTATTTGCGGCTTCCATCGCTTTCAGAATATTGGGGTGCACACCCGAGTTATTATCGCTTGCAAATCCTTTCTTCATGCTGTTTTGTGGTGATTTATGTGTTATTATTTGTATTTTTCAATGTTGTAAAGAAAACAAAATTCAATACCAATCGGAAATGGAAACATCGTTGAGCATTGCAGAAAAAATGTACCTTTTTTCGGTTAATCCTGAAAAAGGAGGAATTGTTTCAGCAGCTTACAATACGCTTGTTCCGGTTTTAACCGGCGCTGTTTTATTTGATTTAATTGCAGCAAAAAAGCTGACAATTGATGGGAAGCGGATAATTCTTAACGATAAAAAAGGTCAAAACCCTTTGCAGGATTTTGTACTTGAAAAAATCGCTGCAGCCTCAAAACCGCGAACTGTGCAGCGATGGTTACACAGTTTTTCGTGGTCAAAGAAAAAGATAAAAGCCTTTGTAAAAGAATCACTGAAACAAAAGCGGTTGATAAGAATTGAACAGCGGCAGTTTCTTTTTTTCAGGTGGGACAAGGTTTTTCTGACCGACCGTATAAAAGTTACAGGCTATATTTCCGATATCGAAAACCAGATTACGGGAAGTAGTAAAATGCCTGTTGATGATGGATTGCTGAGTTTGTTAATTCCGGCAGAATTGCTGAAAAGGATGTTCCCTGACCGCGAAAAACGAAAAAATATCAAATCGAAACTCAAACAAATGCAGTTGGAGAATGTTGTTTCAAAAGCTGTTGCCGATGTGATAAGGATGAATCGGGCAGCGGCAGTTTCATAAAGAATTCACATGAAAAAAATTGTTGTTTTCTGGTTTCGCCGCGATTTGCGGCTACACGACAACCACGGGCTTTTTCAGGCGTTGAAATCGGGCTTGCCGGTATTGCCGGTTTTTATTTTCGATACCGAAATTCTGGGCAAACTCAGTTCGAAAACTGATGCACGTGTATCGTTTATTTATTCTGAAATTGCAAAACTGAAAACTGCAATTGAAAAGGAGGGAAGTTCGCTCCGGGTTTTTCATTCTTCCCCAATAGAAGTTTTTGAAAAGCTGACTCAGGAATACGAAATTGATGCTGTTTATACCAACCACGATTACGAGCCCTACGCAATCAGTCGCGACAAAGCCGTCAGGAATTTTTTGAATTCAAAAGAGATCAGCTTTCAAACTTTCAAGGACCAGGTGATTTTTGAAAAAGAAGAGGTGGTAAAAGATGATGGTTTGCCCTACACTGTTTTTACACCCTACAGCCGAAAATGGAAACAGACACTGTCGGTTTCAGGAATTCCGGAATTTCCTTCTGATAATAATTTATCCCAACTACTAAAAACAGCGCCTTTTGTTTTACCCGATTTAAGCGAAATCGGGTTCGAAAAAAGTGAAATCACGGTTCCGAAAGCCAATATTTCAGCAATGATAATCAGCAATTACGAGGCGCATCGCGATTTTCCAGCAATTGCGGGAACAACAAAACTGGGAACACATCTTCGGTTTGGAACAGTCAGTATCAGACAAATGGTGCGAATGGCGCAAAACGCGTCGGAAGTATTTCTGAATGAGTTAATCTGGCGCGAATTTTTTATGCAGATTCTCTGGCATTTTCCACAAGTCGAAAATAGAGCTTTCAAACCAAAGTATGATTTTATTAAATGGCGTAACAATGAAACCGAGTTTGAGCGCTGGTGCAACGGACAAACTGGTTATCCTCTGGTTGATGCCGGTATGCGCGAACTGAATGCCACAGGATTTATGCATAACAGGGTTCGGATGGTGGTGGCCAGTTTTCTGACAAAGCACCTGCTCATCGACTGGCGGTGGGGCGAAGCTTACTTTGCTGAAAGGCTGCTCGATTTTGAACTCTCGACCAATAACGGCAACTGGCAGTGGGCGGCGGGTTGCGGGTGCGATGCAGCGCCGTATTTCAGGGTTTTTAATCCCGAAGCCCAGCAAAAAAAGTTTGATGATAAAGCAGAATATATTTTAAAATGGGTACCTGAATATGGTACGGTAAAATATCCGCAACCATTCGTGGAACATGTGTTTGCCAGAGAAAGAGTACTCAAAGTATATAAACAGGCTTTGAGATAGTCTCCAATAGGCTAAAATTTATTTATTACAACGTTAATAAAGTTAACTACATAACAGTATATCTTTTAACAAGATAAACAGGAATTCCTGTAGTGCTTAAACCTTCAATTCGTAATTCATATTCTCCCGGAATATCGGAATTGAAGAATTCCAGCGAAGTTTTACCTGAATCATAAATGACTACATTTGGCTCCCAATAGAGAGTTGAGCGCAAGTCGATATTTTTGTTCTTCTCTTCTTCATTTTTATAAACCGGAGAGTAAAATTCTTTTACCAGATTATATCCCGATATTGAAATAACATTTTGTTCCATCTTGTTGGGAACGGTTTTGTTTTTTTCAATTTTGTCACTTTTTGTAGTAATTTCAATCAATCCACCAGTTGCATATGCCGAATATCTTAATCCTGCAGCCGATGATTTGGTAACTTTAATATTTTTAATATCATTTGAGTTTAAATAACTTACATCATCGCAACTGAATCCAGCAAGAAGTCCATTCACTACAAAAAGAGCACCTTGCATATTTTCAGTATAAAGGGAATTGCTACCACGAAATAAAATTTTACCCCCATCAGCAACTTTAAAACTGCCAGCTACTTCATGTAAAAGTTGTAAAATTCCTGATTGTGGGTTATAACCAAAATTAGTGTGTATCTGGTCTTCATCTTTTTCATACGAATTGTATTGTTTTTCATAAACTTCCTGAGGAGTTGCAACTATACGGTTTGCTTTTACTTCCACATCATCGATCCAGAAATTCCGGTTAGTTATATTAGAATAGCAATTTTTCATTAATGGGTTTGTTGTGTTGAAAATGCCAAATTCGTTTTTATCAGTCAAATCAATACATACATTTTTTTTGTAGTTTGAATTTGCATCGGATTTTGCAAATTGTTCCTTTTGTGTAAAATCGTCAATGGTTATTAAAACTTTTTTGCTTCCATTGCTCCCAGTAGCTGTCAATGTTAAATTACCCGACTCCATCATACTTAAATAATCTTTGCTGTTAAAACTGAAACTTCCATCATCATTTGTTTTGGTAGTAATTGCCTGAAAGGTCTTAATATTCATTAGACTTACATCGGCATTTTTTGCAGGTTTTCCATTTTTAAACGAAACATTGCCCGAAAATCCAATGTTATTCTTTAGCTCAGTTATTTTTAAGTTTTGAATGTTTTCCCACGAATATTTTCTCCATCCATGTGTGAGCATCAATAGGTCAATTGCCTCTTTTGAACCGGCTTTCCCTGAGAAATAGAATCCTTTGGCAGGAATGTCATCATTTAAATCACCGCTTAACAGAGTAGAAACCATGATATTATCCGACCAATTCATATCATTTTCAGAAAAAACAGGAGATACACTGACAGAAAAAACACCAGGAATTGCTTCATACAAATTGTTTTGTGCAACCAAATCGATGTTTACGATTTCCTTTTTCTCATAAACTTCTTTTAATGAACGAGGTATAATATTTATTTTTTTGTCCTGATTTAGAAAAACCAGCCGCTCTGCCCGAGGTATTCCATTTTTATCAAAAACAGTAATTTGTGCAACTCCCATTGGCATCTTTTTTATGGGGATTGAAAAATTGTTGAGTTCGTTGAACTTAGCAGTTTTCGCAAACCAAATTTTGTTTCTCAATACAACAAGTACTGAAATTGAATCATTTGGAGAACATGCATTTGATTCAACTTTTAATATAATTTCATCGGAATTGTTTTCTGGAATTTGCAGTGAATAACCCTGGCTTATGGGCTTAGGAAGTTCATATTTCTGCGAGTATCCTTTGGGTTTAATTATTTGAAGGTACAGTTTTTCTCCTTTTTGAGGTAGGATATTTACGCTCCCCATTCCCAAAAATTTAGTTGAAAATTCAGTAACAATTTGTCCTTCAGTATTCATAATTATTCCGCTAAAATCAAATGGATTGCCAAAAACGTCGATGGCCTCAAATGCAATTATCGAATTTATCCCAGCAATTAGCTGACCACTTTCAGGAAAAAACCGAATAACGGGTGGTATCGTTTCAATTGGAATATTTACATATATGTCGCCTGATAGTCCTTTTTGCTGGATTTGGGCATATAGAAAAACTTCCTCATTTCCCAGTTTATCCGGAATTTGTAATTCAAAATTCACTGTTCCGCTTTTTCCTGTATTAATAACTTGTTTATTCAGAATTTTTTGTCCTTGTTGAAGTTGAAGAATAACTTTAACCTGGTCAAGTTTTGAGTTCTTTTCTCCAAAAACTTCCAGTTCTCCAATGATGAGATTTTGCACAGAATAAACAGAATCGGCAATCGACATTATAATTGCCACTTCTTCCTTCCGTGGTATTCTAACTTCAATTTCTTTACTGAAAATATCTTCAGGAAAATTATTTAGAGTAAAATTTGAAGCGGCTGTTAAAATATACTTGCCATTTTCTATTGAATCTGGAAGTTCGATATGTCCGTTGGCAGAACCATAAACCAATTTGTATTTTCCTGTAAATATTTGGTTGCCATCATATTCTGATATATTGACATTTAGATATGAGCCAAGTATAGAAGGTGTTAAACTTCCCGACCTTAAATTATATGCTTTAAACCAAATTGTGTCACCTGGTGTAAATGTGTTGCCATTTGTATGCAAATACAGCACCTCACGGATTTCCCCTTTTAAAAAGGCCTGCAAATCATTTATAACTTTTTGAAAACCATTTTCAGGATTTGATATAAATGAAGTAATAAGGAAAAAAACAGTAATTGGAAAAATGATTACGCTCGAAAAAATATAATACTTTTTACCTGTAAATGAAATCATGTCAGCAAATTGATTTTAATTACAATATAGTGTTTTTGATTGTATTAAGTTATTCGTTTCTAATCCTCCATCAGCCACTCCACAATCCGGTTGCTTTTCGGGCTGATAATCGGAGCAACTGCATCAACCACTTCGCCGTTTTCGTCAATCATAAATTTCTGGTAATTCCAGGTGACTTTGGCATCAAGTACCCCGTTCTCCTCGCTGCTGGTTAGCCATTGGTAAATCGGGTGAATGGTGTCGCCTTTAATTTTGATTTTTTCCATCAGCTGGAAAGTGATTTCATATTTGCTGCTGCATTTTTCCTTCACTTCACTGTTGGTTCCCGGTTCCTGTTTGCCAAAATCGTTACACGGGAAAGCAATGATTTCAAAATCATCGCCGCCAAATTCCTCGTATAATTCTTGCAATTTGCGTAGTTGCGGGGCCAGGCTGCATTCGGTGGCAATGTTTACTATCAGCACTTTCCTGCCTTTCAACCCGGAAAAATTATATTCGGCACCATCAATGGTGTTAGCGGTAAAATCGTACAGCGTTTTCTTTTGCGCCGGAACCTGAACCGATAAAATTACCAAAACCAGTACCAATAAAGTTTTCATCTCATTAAATGTTTTGTGATTGAAATACTTTCACCAAAAGCCTTTCGGGGTTAAAAATATCGATTAGTTGTTAATAAAAAAACCGGTGGCAAAAACAGATTTAATTATCTTTGGACGGAATTATTCCTAAAGCGATACATGGAGAATTTTGTTGTTTCAGCACGAAAATACAGACCCGATACTTTTCAGACAGTAGTTGCCCAGGCTTCGATTACCAACACGTTGAAAAACGCGATTAAAGGAAATCAGCTTGCACATGCCTACCTGTTTTGTGGTCCGAGGGGTGTGGGCAAAACCACCTGCGCGCGTATTTTTGCCAAAACCATCAACTGCACAAATCTTTCGCCCGACATTGAAGCTTGTAACGAATGTGATTCGTGCAAGGCTTTTAATACAAGCCGTTCGTTTAATATTCACGAACTGGATGCCGCTTCGAACAACTCGGTTGACGACATTCGCAACCTTACCGACAAAGTGCGCGTTCCCCCGCAGATGGGAAAATACAGCGTGTATATCATCGACGAGGTTCACATGTTGTCGCAAGCAGCATTTAATGCGTTTCTGAAAACATTGGAAGAACCGCCAAAACACGCGCTTTTCATTTTGGCCACGACCGAAAAGCATAAAATTATTCCCACCATTTTGTCGCGTTGCCAGATTTTCGATTTCAACCGTATTAGTGTTGAGGATATTTCGAAACACCTTGAATTTGTTGCTGCAAGTGAAGGGGTTGACGCCGATGCCGCCGGATTGAATATTATTGCACAGAAAGCCGACGGTGCAATGCGCGACGCACTTTCAATATTCGACCAGATTGTAAGTTTTTCGGGTAAAAAAATTACCTACCATGATGTGATTGAAAACCTGAATGTACTCGACTACGATTACTATTTCAGGCTGGTTGATCAGTTTTTGCGTAACGATGTTTCGGGTGTGATGCTTACATTCAACGAGATTCTGAACAACGGTTTCGATGGCCATCACTTTATTACAGGGTTGAGTAGTCATTTGCGCGACCTTTTGGTGAGCCGAAACGCTGAAACTGTTCAACTACTCGAAGTGGGAGGCGAAATAAAACAACATTATAAAGAGCAGGCAAGAATTGCAGAAGAAGCTTTTTTGCTTGATGCGCTGCAAATCAGCAACGAATGCGATATGCAGTACAAGCAAACCATGAACAAACGGTTACTCGTTGAGTTGGCTCTTGTACGCATCGCCCAGCTTACCTTAAAAAAAAAATAGTTGACCCATCGCAGGCTGTCAGCATTCTCGAACCGATTTTTAATCTCTTAAGTAAAATCCCGGCCGAATCAAAATTACCCGTTGAGAAAATTGTAAAACCTCAAGCTAAAACGGAACAAGCTGATGAACCACAGGAGGTCAGAAAAATATCAAGGCAAAATCTGAAGGGATTAAGCACACCTTCAATTAAGGATGCGCTTCAGGGAAAATTTCAGGAAGAACAATTGTCGTCAAAACAACTTCACCAGATCTTTTCGAAGGAAGATGAGAAGGAAGAATTTACTGCTGAACAGTTAAAAATAAAATGGGATGCTTTTGTAGCTAAGCTCGGCGACAGGCCCAATTTGCAGTCAACGCTTTCGAATGTACCTGCGTTGAAAGAGAATTTTCAATTGGAAATTGAAATTGAAAATACCTTGCAGGAAGACCTTATCAGTAACATTAAACCAGAATTGCTGACGTGGCTGCGCATCGAACTCAAAAACTCATTAATTCAGCTTAATACTGTTTTTGCCGAAAATTCAAAAGGTCGGGTTATTTACAGCGATGCTGAAAAATTTGATGAATTGCTGAAAAAGAATGAGAGTCTGGCGTTGCTTCGTCAAAAGTTCAATCTCGATTTTGGGCATTAAGAAAGAGTGTAACATTGAGTGAATGCGTGAATGCATGATTGCTAAAATGCGTGAATGACTAAAGGCTTCAATAAGATAACCCATAATTTTGTCCAGTATCATTTCATCCCCGTTCGACAGGATTGTCTTGGCGGAAACAATCCAACATCAAAATATCCAGCATCCAAATTAATCGGTTTTTAAACATTTAAGCATTCTCGCATTTTTTACACATTCACGCATTGTCACGGCGCCAATCTCGAAATTGTCCATAAATCGCCGGTTTTTTTAAATAAAATCCTGTCGTGCAAACGGCTTTCACGTCCTTGCCAAAATTCTATACGTAAGGGTTTTACAACATATCCACCCCAATGTTCAGGCCGAATCGGGGGTTCATTCATTTTAGCTGTTTCGAAATGGTTTTCAAGAAAATCGCGGGACGGAATTTTTTCGCTTTGATTTGATACTGCTGCTGCAATCCGGCTGTTTGCAGGCCGCGATTGAAAATACAGGTTCGAAATTGTTGTATCGGTTTTTCTGGCATAACCCGAAATACGGATTTGTCGTTCAAGTTCGGGCCAGAAAAACAACAGGCTGACAGCAGGATTCTGTTGAATTGATTTTCCTTTTAAACTGTTGTAGTTGGTAAAAAAAGTAAACCCGTTCTCATCAAAATCTTTGAGTAAAACAATCCTTGAGTCTGGAAAACCATCAGCGCCAATTGCCGATAAACCCATCGCAGTGGGTTCGTTTACTTCTGCTTCAAGCGCTTCTTTCATCCATTTCTCAAACTGGCGGAAAGGATTTCTGTCAATGCTATCTTCCGATAAAACAGTGTACCTGTACTCTTTTCTAATAGAATCAAGTTTCATAAAATTGTTGTTTTCTCAACAAATAACTATGTGCCGGGCATATTGTTTATTCAAATCGATAAATGAACTTTTTTTCTGTCACAACGTTTAAATAAAAGACAAAAAAGTATTTAATATTTAAACTGGCAAACGATGAAAAGAATTTTGTTTTTAATAATTATGGTTTTGCCCGTTATCGCAATGGCAACGGGTAATTCGTCGAAACTCCCGATGGGAGGAAAGGCAATGTTAACCGAAATAAAAATGAATGATATTTCGGGTGCTGAAATTTCGCTGGCCGATGCAAAAAAGGAAAACGGGTTACTCGTTTTGTTTTCGAGTAATGCGTGTCCGTTTGTTTTACAATGGGAAGGACGTTACAACGACCTGAAAGCCTGGGCTGACAAGAACAAAGTGGGAATGGTGGTTCTCAATTCAAATCACCAGAAACGCGACAGCGACGATTCGTTTGAATCGATGAAAAAACATGCCGCTGAAATGGGCTACAAGTTTAATTATGTACTCGACAATGAAAGTTTGATTGCCAATGCTTTTGGCGGACAAACCACACCTCATGCCTTTTTGTTTAACAGCAAAATGGAGTTGGTTTACAAAGGCGCCATCGACGATAGTTACAAAAGTGCAGCCGATGTAAAAGAACCTTATGTAAAGAATGCAATTGCTGAAATAGCCGCGGGTAAACCAGTTTCGGTTGCCGAAACAAAACCGGTGGGTTGCAGCATTAAAAGAAAAGTGGAATAGTTATTTTTTTGATTTGTTAGAATTAGATGCCCTTGCTGGAAAGCGGGGCATTTTTTATTCAAAAAAGCTGAAGTTCACCTTGCCGTATTTGCGGTTTTCGGTAAAACGCGGGTGTTTCGAAAAATCGAATTCTTTTGGATGTTCAACAATAAAAAGACCACCGGTTTTTAAAAGTTTTGAATTCAGCACCGCCTCCGGAACTTCGGCAAACTGTTTAAAATCGTAAGGTGGGTCGGCAAAAATGAAATCAAAACTTCCCTGGTAGCGCATCATAAACTGAAATGCATCGGCTTTAAAGGCTTTTGCATTTTCTGTTTTCAGGGTTTGTAAAACATCGGTAATAAAACGGTGATGCACAAAATCTTTTTCCACAAAAACAGCTTCGCTGCAACCTCGGCTTAGAAATTCGTAGCCGATGCTACCGGTTCCGGCAAAAAGGTCGAGCACGGTTTTATTGCTGAAATCGTACCGGTTTTCAAGAATGTTGAACAAGCTTTCTTTTGCAATGTCGGTGGTTGGCCTCGATTTAAAACTTTTCCCCGGACTAAAAATCCGGCCTTTGTATTTTCCACCAACAATTCTCATTTCAATTTTTGTTTAAGGTTAGGTAAAAATGCAACCGGTTGATTCCGGCAGCCAAATCCAGGTGTCCGTAATCGGTATGTAATTCCGAAACTGTTGGGAAATAGGGTAGTGCCAATTCGATTAAATGCCGATTGTTTTCCCGGGTTCCGGCAACCAAAAGATGTGTGAGGTTTCGGGAGATACCAAGTTGCCGGAATGAATTCAGTAAAAAATATACAAGGTCAGACGAGTGTTCGGCTCTGAAACAATTGGCCAGTAAAAGCTGACTTTTCCTTTTCAGTATCAGAAAATATTGGTTTTGCGACTGTAGCAGAACCCCCGTGTTTGGTTTCTCAATATCCGGGCAATTATCCAGCAACAGCGAAACAGGATGTGTCCATTCCGCATTTCCGTATAATGATTTTACAGTTTCAGTCAATTCATTGTTTACCCCAAACTGAAGTGAAGCGTCTATACTTTCGATTTGGTTTTGAAAAAGAAATCTGTCGCGGTCTGGATTGGTTAGCAATTCAGTTGAAAGTTCGGAGTTTTTTGTATTTGGAATCAGTGTGAAATGTTCTTCAAAAATCAAAATCGTCACTTTTTGGTAGGGGAGTTTTAATACAGGCTCAGCATTCACCCAGTCGCTGAAGTGCCGCGAAACAAGTTTTGGCGAACTTATTTTTACCGCAGTATTTTTACTGGCGAGTACTTTTTTATCGACTTCAGAAAATACCAAAAAAGAAAATCCATCCAGGCTGACCTGAATGGATAATCTGTATTGATTCGTTTTATTTGTATCGAATGCTTTGTCTGTATTCAAACCGAACAATTTATATTATTCCCAGTTTCCGGCGTTATTGATGGTCTCGGTTAGTGAACCCACTTTTAGTCCGGGATATTTTTCATTGGTGCGGCGGGTGTCGTTTAAGTTGATGACCAACTGACGGTCGAGGTCGCGCAATACCACATTGTTGTGTGCCCTTGCTTCAAAAACCGGAACACCGATTCCCGAGCCTGTCATGATTACTGTGGCGCCCAGCGTGAATTCTGCCGGCTCACCAGGAATAGGGATTATTTTCAAACTTTTTGCATCGTAATCTTTCCCGAATGTAGCTTCTTTGGCATTCACACGAAGACTGTCGCTGATAATCAAACCCATTTGAATTGCTTTCTTTTCAGTAATTCCGGCTTCCATCATACTGTCGGTAAGTTCACCAACCTTACGAACTGTAATCACCGATTCGTTTTCAAGAAAATTAATAAGGGTATCCCAGCTTCCGGTAAACTTGCCATAAACTCCTTTGTACGCCAGCTCAGCTTTTCTGATATCTTTCAGCCTTTCAATAGTGGCATCGTAGCGAACTTTTTTTGCTTTTTCAAATTCGATAGGTCGCTGAATGCTTTTATAAATAAAAAAAGCAAGTACAATAGCAACTATTGAAAGTAAGATTTGCAGTACAGTTTTCATTTTTATAATTTTAAATAGTTCGATTTTTTTGATTGCCTGCAAATTTAAAAAAAAATATAAATTACTTTCCTTTAGCCTGAGTTATTTTAGAACCGATGTTAAAAAATCATTTGAAGTCAATCCTGACAGGAAACCTGCAATTTTCGCCCACACCGGGGCAATTGCAATTGGTTGAACTGCTGGCAGAAGCCATAACTTCTGATGCTGTTGATGAAGTGCTGCTTGTAAAGGGTTATGCAGGTACCGGAAAAACGTCGATGCTGTACTCGCTTGTAAAAACGCTCGAATCGTTTAAAATAAAAACAGTGCTGTTAGCGCCAACCGGCAGGGCTGCCAAGGTGCTTGCCGGTTACACCGGAAATCCGGCTTACACAATTCACAAAAAAGTGTACAGACAGATGTCGTCGGCTGATGGTTTTGGCCGTTTCAGTCTCGATAAAAACCTGCATAAAAACACCTGGTTTATTGTCGATGAAGCTTCAATGATTTCGAACGAAACTACCGAGAACTCTGTTTTTGGCAGTGGCCGGCTGCTCGACGACCTGCTTGAATATGTTTATTCAGGCGAAAACTGCCGGCTTGTTTTGGTTGGCGACACAGCCCAGCTTCCGCCGGTGGGTCTGGCAATCAGTCCTGCCCTTGAGGTTGCTTCGCTCGAAGAATACGGATTCTCTGTAAAATGGGTGGAACTGACTGAAGTTGTGCGTCAGGCCGAAGGTTCTGGGATATTAACCAACGCCACGCAGTTGAGAACACGTGTAAGCGAAAGCAACGCGGAGCCTGGTTTCTTTCCGGTTCAACTCAAAAGTTTTGATGATATTGAACGGATTTCGGGGGCTGAACTTATTGAAAGCGTTTCAACCAGTTACGACAGGTTTGGATTGTTCGAAACCATTGTGGTTACACGGTCGAACAAACGGGCCAACCTTTTTAACAAAGGAATTCGCGGGTCGATTTTGTATAAGGAAAACGAAATTGAACGCGGCGACCTGTTGATGGTGGTGAAAAACAATTACTTCTGGGCGCAGGGACAAACCGATTTCGAATTTATTGCCAACGGCGATATTGCCGAAGTGGTTCATATTGGCAAATACGAGGATTTGTATGGGTTCAGGTTTGCCAATGTAAGTTTACGGTTTGTCGATTACGGTAACGTTGAAATCGATTGTAAAATATTTCTCGATACACTGAGTATTGAATCGGCTTCGTTTCCATACGAGCAAAACAGAAAGCTTTTTGATGCTGTCTCGGAAGATTACGCCGAAATACGCAACAAACGCGAACGCTTTAAAAAGGTGCGCGACAACCCGTATTTTAATGCTTTACAGGTAAAATATGCCTACGCACTTACCTGCCACAAGGCGCAGGGTGGCCAGTGGAAAGCTGTTTACATCGACCATGGCTACCTCACCGACGACATGCTTGATACCGAGTTTTACCGCTGGCTGTACACCGCCTTTACGAGGCCAACTGAAAAACTTTTCCTGGTGAATTTTGATAAAGGATT
Source organism: Prolixibacteraceae bacterium (assembly GCA_003516705.1). Taxonomy (GTDB): domain Bacteria; phylum Bacteroidota; class Bacteroidia; order Bacteroidales; family Prolixibacteraceae; genus Draconibacterium. The sequence continues at coordinate 16,179 of DPCJ01000021.1, forward strand.
TTTTGAATTGTAGAAAAACGTGGGTTTATTTCTTTACTGGAACTCTACACTCTACTACAACCTGATACGGGTTTATTTCCTATGACTTAGTGAACCGCCGTGTACGAGACCCGTACGCACGGTGGTGTGAGAGGTGCTCCGGTGGGCTTAATTGCTCACCAGCCATCTACTCGATTATGCAAAGTAATTTATATCCTTTTGATTCTATTTATATCATAATTTCTATTCATAAACTTTAGGGTTTTAGGTTGCACTTTGGGTTTGACTTTTAATAATTTTTCCGCTTGTACCTTTTCTGAAAATGTTATTACACTTGCTTTAGAAGGGAATAAGTCAATATGTTTAATTATATTCCAGAGAAGATTAAAAACCAAATCATCTGTAAATAGTACATCTTCTACAGTAATATTATTGGAATTACCGTCGTGTACAAATTGACTTCTTTTAGTGTAAAGACTCCGAATCTTTTCCTCGAATTTATTTTCTTCCCAGTATCCAACCCAGCCAATGAATGCTTCTGCTCTTTCGGGTAAACTTTCAGAATATTTATCTCCTTGCTCGGTAAGCAACATTTCCACAATTATCATATTCCATAGAAAGCTATATTCTATATCCCGAGATTGCATGCTTTTTCCAGACATCGTTGCCGCCCTAATAATCGTTTCTTTCCATTTTTTTTGAATTTTATTGTTCGAAGAAATCAGTTTTAGTAAGTCAAAAAAGTAAAAATCTTTATGAAATTCTTTCCAGCGCTTATCAAGTCTGAATGGAAGTACTTTATTTTCAGAGTAACTATTTAGATTAGCTTCAAAAATGTTTTTATTTATGAAAAACCGTTTCCCAGTTCCCCTTGTTTTGATAATTCCAAATTGAGAATTATTATCTCTAGCACAATAACCCAACTGTGAAGAGGAGATTAAATTAATAGCATTTTCAATTAACTCACGACACTCGAATTCTTTTTGTTCTGGAACTCCTTTAAATTGAATAATTGCAAATGTTTTAGATTCTTTAAAGAAATTGACATCGGGAATTTTCTTGTCAATTTTAGATAATACAATAGGAAGTCCAATTCTCTTTCTAATTCTCGCCAATTTATTTGCTTCAACGAAGATTACTCGTCCAACAGATAATTCTCCTTTTAAATCTTTTGAGATTTCAAGATGATATACTGGAGAAATATATAACCAATTGCTATTTTTTTGAATTGTACTCATTAATTATTTGGCATAACGTCTGTGTTTCTGTAAAACTACATTTATTTCGGCCTTACCGGTTACCGATTTGTCGCCAATCCGGCTGGCTATAGGTAGTTTTCGGTTGAAGTTTTTCATTTGGTGTTTCTTAATTTCCAGAGTACTTGGTTCAAGCGGTTTTGTTTTTGGTTTCGGTTTTAAAAGTAAAAATTATCGGGCAATAAATCAACCTGAGCTATAAGTTTAATACAGTAAATATTTGATAACGTGTCGCCCAACCGGTTGGTGAGGTCATGGGATAACTCCCAAAGGTTGCCCAAGCGTTAGTTGGAGCCGTGGGATAACTCCCAAAGGTTGCCCAAGCATTAGTTGGAGCCATGGGATAACTCCCAAGCCTTGTCCAAACGGTTAGTGAGGTCATGGGATAACTCCCAAGCCTTGTCCAAACGGTTGGTGAGGTCATGGGATAACTCCCACAGGTTGCCCAGGCGTCAGTTGGAGCCATGAGAAAACTCGCAAAGGTTGCCTAACCGAAAAATGAAAGTGTAATTAAATGATTATTTAAAATCCATTTTCCAGTGTTCGGCAATGGCCTTCAGTTCTTTTTTGGTAAGGTAAGTAACAGCGCCATGTTTGGGACTTTTGAAATTGGTCGCTTTCATTACACCTTCGTTAAAATGCCCCAGATTCCTGTAGTTTACAAAATCATCTGTTTCGCTGAAACCCATGTTACTTGGCCTGGCACCATACACATCGTACATCAGCACCCAGGTGTTGGTTCCCAAACGTTTGAAAAGGTTGGGTGCCTCGGTCGCCACTTTTTCGGGGTCGATGCGTGTAGAATCGGTTTTGTACCCTTCGTTAATTTTGTCGGAAACCGAATGCAAAATCTTAGCGCCTGAAACATAAAAAAGCTGATATTGATCGCCAACTTTGGTAATATCGCCATCGAGCCCTCCAATTTCAGTTATTTTCCTGGGCGATGTTTCCAGCTTTGTAAAATTATCGTCGGTATATGAATAATACATGTGGCACTCTTTGTTGTTGTAGCGAATGGTAAAATAAACCATCATTTTCCCAGCCGCAGGGTCAAAAATGGTTTCGGGAGCCCATGAACAATCAATGTCGCCAAGTTCGGGAAATGCTTTATCGACTCTGAAATCAGAATGTGTCCAGTGAATAAGGTCATACGATTTCATCAGCACTATAGCGCGGTTGTTGCCCCAGCCATATTTTTCGGCAGGGCGTTCAAACTCGGTGTCGCGGAATCCTGCCCGCTTGCCAAAAATGTGCAGGTCGGTCATTGCCAGATAAAAAGCGCCATCCGGCCCCCGGGCAATGTGAGGGTCGCGAACCCCTTTTTGTTCGGCCAGCTGAGAACCAATAAAAACAGGATTACCACCATTGACATCGGTAAATGTATAACCATCGCAGCTTATCGCCATATAAGCCGATTGATTCTGGTCTTTGAAATAAACCAGCAGGTATCCTGCAAAATCCTTTTCAGTCAATTTCGGGTTGTTTTTCGGTTTTTCTAATTGTGCCACAATTTCGATACCTGTTGGAGCTGTTGTTCCCTGTGCATTTTGAGAATATACGTGATTTACCGGAAGCAGGCATGATAAAATCAGCGTGATGTGATAAAGTTTAGTCTTCATTCGTAGTTGATTTTTTGGTTTGCTAAGTTAGAATACTCTGTACGTTTTTAGGGGAAGAATGCAATAATTCTAAAAAAATCAAATAACGTAATCAGTCTTGTCCCAAAATCCGGAGAAATTATTACGCATCCTTTTGCTATTTTTTATTCGATAATTGTTGCAAGTTCAGCATTCGCTGCCCGCTTAAAAAACCGGGTGGGAGGATTATGTTAGTCACGATTTAAAAAGACGATTCGCTGCATCACCAGGGCAGTTTTTCAAACAAGTGACAGGGGATCAGGGGAGTCGTCATCCACGGGTTGAAACCCGTGGTTATTCAAATTTAACCCGTTCCGGGTTTTCCAGCTCCGGGGTTTTATCCCTCAATAACCCAATCACCCATTCACTCAATTACATTCTGCCAATCCAGCATCGTTTTCAATCCAGCATCGGTCTTTCCAGTATCCAGTATCCGGATTTCATCCGCTACTCAGCTTCTTGCTTCGCGCTCCGAAAGTATGGAGTAAGTTTTTCCCTCGCGGGCGATTTCGGTGTTTTCGAAAATTTCGCGGGCTTCCTTTTCAAACAGGGCAAGGTTGTGGTAGCGTGCCGAAAAATGACCAATCAGCAGTTTTTTTGCGTTGGTGAGCTTTGCCATTTCGGCTGCGTCGTTGGTGGTGGAGTGCAGCGTTTTTTCGGCGAACTCGCGCATGTCTTTTAAAAATGTAGCTTCATGATACAGCATATCAACCTGCTGAACTACTTCGGCAATGGGCGGATAAAAGGCTGTGTCGGTACAAAATGCATACTGTCGGGGCTGAAAGGGTGGCCATGTCAGCCGTTCGTTTGGAATTACATCGCCTTCGGGGGTTGTGTAATCGGCACCGGATTTAATCTCCCTGACTTTTGCTACCGGGATTTTGTACGCCTCAATCATGTCGCGGCGGATGTTGGCTTCGCGGGGCAACTCACGAATCAGAAATCCACAGGTCGAAATGCTGTGTTTTACAGGGAAGGAGAGTACTTCCACTTTTTTGTCGATAAAAATCTGTCGTGGTTTTTTAAAATCGAGTGGATGAAAAACGGGGGTTACAGTCATTTCACCTTTAATAAAATCGAGCTGTGGCTGAATGAGGTTCTTGATTTCGGATGGTGCATAAATGTGAAGGTCGGATTTAATTCCCAGCAGGTTCATGGTCGATATCAGCCCGATGAGACCATAATAGTGGTCGCCGTGAAGGTGAGAAATAAAGATGTGTTTTATTTTACTGAACCCGATTTTGTTGCGGCGGAGTTGTATCTGGGTTCCTTCTCCGCAATCGAGTAAAAAAAACCGCCCAAGCAGGTTTACTACCTGGGCGGTTGGATATCTGTCTGATGTGGGTAGTGCTGAATTACTTCCGAGTATGGTTATTTCAAAGGGCATCTGGTCTCAGATTTTCCTTTTTTTCCAGCAAATTCTGTGCTTCTTCCACCGTATTTGTAATAAGCAAAATGGTGTCGAGCATCGAAATTTTAACCAGATTATCCACGTCGGGCTGCAACCCACAAAGAATAAACGTTCCAATGGCATCTTCACACAGCCGGTTGGCAACAAGTACCGAGCGTAACCCCGATGAGTCGCAGTAAATACAACTGCTTAAATCGAGAATAATGTTTTTTTCGCCCTTGTTGTTTACCATTACCAGCTCCGATTTTAAACCGGGAGCGTTGTTGGTATCAAGTCTGTCGGAATTTACCTTAATCAAGGTATGATTTCCATTCTTTGTAATCTCGAATGCCATGCCTCAATTTACGAAATTCTGCTTAAATGCAAACTTTTACTACTTATCTTTTTTCTCATTCTCTTCCATTTGGGTTTTCAATGCAGCCAATTCGCTGATGTCACCCAAAGTGGTTTTTTCGATATTGAGTGTAGTTTCGGCAGCAGGAGCGGCTTTTTTACCCGGACGCGCCTGAGCCTTACGTTTGGCATTTTCTTCCGAACGTTTTTCATCTTCGGCAATACGAGAGTGCGATACGATGATCCGTTTGGCTGATTTATTAAATTCGATGACTTTGAAGTCGAGTTTTTCGTCTTGTTTCACCGATGTACCGTCTTCTTTTACAAGATGACGAGGTGTTGCAAAACCTTCAACTCCGTATGGAAGTGCAATTACTGCGCCTTTGTCCATCAGTTCAACCACTGTTCCTTCGTGAATCGAGTCGGTGGTGAAAATGGTTTCAAAAACATCCCATGGATTTTCTTCGAGCTGTTTGTGGCCGAGGCTCAACCTGCGGTTTTCTTTGTCGATATCAAGAACAACCACCTGGATTTCGTCACCAATGGCGGTGAATTCCGACGGATGTTTGATTTTTTTCGTCCAACTCAAATCCGAAATGTGGATTAAGCCGTCAACGCCTTCGGTAATTTCAACAAACACACCAAAGTTGGTGAAGTTACGCACGGTAGCTTTGTGTTTGCTTCCAACACCGTAAAGTGTGTCGATGTTTTCCCATGGGTCAGATTTCAGTTGTTTGATACCCAGTGACATTTTGCGTTCGTCGCGGTCAAGGGTAAGAATTGAAGCTTCCACTTCGTCGCCAACTCTCAGGAAGTCCTGAGCGCTGCGCAGGTGCTGGCTCCAGCTCATTTCCGAAACGTGAATCAAACCTTCAACTCCGGTGGCAATTTCAACAAATGCACCGTAGTCGGCAATCACAACAACTTTACCTTTTACTTTATCGCCTACTTTCAGTTTTTCGTCAAGATTATCCCACGGATGTGGAGTTAACTGTTTCAAACCAAGAGCAATGCGTTTTTTGTCATCATCGAAATCGAGGATAACCACGTTGAGTTTCTGGTCGAGTTCCACAATTTCGCTTGGGTGCGAAATACGTCCCCACGAGAGATCTGTGATGTGGATAAGGCCGTCAACACCGCCGAGGTCCATAAATACCCCGTACGAAGTGATGTTTTTAACAGTTCCTTCCAGAACCTGACCTTTTTCGAGTTTACCGATGATGTCTTTTTTCTGTTGTTCGAGTTC
>DPCJ01000021.1:22198-22932 GCA_003516705.1 Prolixibacteraceae bacterium
GTGCCTTGCAGCACTTCTTTTTCCGAAACTGTGTTCAGCGTGTTGTTGTACATGTCGGCCAGTTTGTCTCTCTCTTTTACAGAGTAAGCATCGAGACCCACTTCAAGGCTGGCCCAGTCAAATTCTTCGGGTTCAGCAGTTGGTTCACTGGTTTTTGTCTGAGGTTTTGATTTTGTTTCAGCCACTACCTCAGCTTCTGCTTCGGTGGCAATTTCTTCGGTGGCAACAGCAGCTGCCTCTTCAGTTGTTTCGGCTACTGTTTCAGCAACCTGATTTTCTTCCTGAGCCGGAGTTTCTGTTACCTCCAATTCAAAATTTTCATTCTTTTCTTCAGTCATGTAATTTCAATAAAATTAATGAGTTAGACATTATAATTGTTAAAAAACGCGCGCAAAAGTATAACTTAATTCATTTAATTCAAAGGGTTTGGCCATTTATTTGAGTTAAACCGGGTTTAATTAACTTTTTAAATTGCATGAGCAGCTTGTTTGCTTTGCAGGTTTTTTACTTTTGTTACTTTTGAATATTGAAATTGCCTTAAAACAAAATCATTTGAGAGCAGAACAGATTTTAACATTTTCAGTATTAAAATATTAACAAAATGAAAGGAATTATTCTCGCCGGAGGTTCGGGTACACGGCTTTATCCCATAACCCGTTCAATATCGAAACAAATTTTGCCTGTGTACGACAAACCGATGATTTACTATCCGCTCTCGGTGCTGATGCTGGCCG
>DPCJ01000147.1 GCA_003516705.1 Prolixibacteraceae bacterium
ATTCTATGTTATTGAAACAATTGCATATTGTTTTACTGATGCTGTGTACAGCAGCATTCACCACCAGCTTAAAAGCCCAGGTGGTAACCGGTAAAATTACAGACGAAAAAAACATTCCTATTCCCTACGCTACCGTTTTTGTTGCCGAAACCCGTGAAGGAACAATTTCGAATCCCGATGGCAATTACCAAATTCCACTTGAAAAAGGAACTTACCATTTTACCATCCGGTCATTGGGATACATTCCCGAATTATTGGAAGTAAATGTAAACTCCGATAGTATCAATCTGAATATAAAACTCAAAAGCCAGACATTCGAACTGAAAGAAGTAAAAGTATTTCCGGGAAAAGAAGACCCGGCCTGGTTTATTATTCGCAAAGCCATTGCCAAAGCGCCTTATTACAGGCAGAAAATAAAGCATTACGAAGCCGACATGTACATTAAAGCCAATTTTTTCTTTAGCAGTATTCCTTCGGTTTACAGAAATAAAATTGAAATCGATGGTCGGAAATTAAAAGAACTTGTAAAGGAAAACGTAACCTATGTAATTGAATCACAGAATAAAATTGCCTTTACCTATCCTAATAAATACGAGCAAAAAGTAATCAGCAAAAAAACATCGCTTACGGGACTCGATGAACCGCCGGTGATGGAATTGATGTCGTCGAGTTTTTACGACGAACGCCCGAATAATGTGATTTCGCCACTCTCGTCGCTTGCGCTGAAACATTACAAATTCAGATACGAAGGGTACATTACAGTAGGAAAACATGATGTTTTTAAAATAAAAGTAACTCCAAACCGAAAAAGCGACGAGTTGGTTGACGGCTACATTTATATTGTTGACAAACTGTGGTGCATTTATAATCTCGATTTTAAAGGCCAGTTTGAGTTTTTTAATTATCGTATAAAACAACAGTTTGAAGATTTGGGCAACGGAAACTGGCTACCGGTTTCTGATAATATTGATGGCAATGTTTCGATGCTGGGGTTAAAAGGCCAGTTTTATTATGGCGTTGCGCTCAAATACAAAGTGGTTGAAGAAAACAATTTTGGCGAAATTCAGCCTGACGCCAGTAAACCGGTTGCTGCAAAAACACGGGTTCCGGGCGAAAAAGAGAAGAAACTGAGGACAGAAGCAGAAGCGCTTCAGGCAAAGGAAGATCTTACCAACCGCGAGGTAAAAAAAACAGCGAGGCTCAACCGTCAGATTTTAAAGGAACAGTATAAAGACACAGTGATTGCCGACGTTTTCAGAACAAATTACAAAGTTGAAGAGATAAAAGACACGCTTACCAACGATTATCAGTTTTGGGATACGATACGTGCAATACCGTTAACCCCCGCAGAAATGGCAAGTTACGCTGCTACAGATTCGCTGATGCTGATGAAATTAAGCGATACCGACTCAACAAAAATGGTTAAGCCTGAAAAGAAAAAAAACGCGCTCTCAAAAATTGCGTTTGGTCACTGGGATTTGGCTAAAGATTCGGCTGTCAGGCTGAGTTACGACGGTTTATTATCAACCAAAAACTTCGATTTTAACAGTGTTGACGGGTACAAATTCAGGCAGCATTTCGAAATTGATTTTAAACTCGACTCGGGTAAATTGCTACACATTACTCCCGAAATCGGGTATGCTTTTAACCGAAATGCTTTGTATGGCTCGGTGGTTACAACAACCCGCGATATTTTCTGGAAACGGGGAACTGTTTTGCTTGGACTGGGAAAAGAGAGCCGTGATTTTAAAACTTCGCCTACTGGAATCCAACCCATTTTAAATGCAGCCAGCAGTTGGTTTTTTGCCGAAAACTACATGAAATTGTATGAAACTTCGTTTGTAAAACTGCAACTTTCGCACAGAGCGACTAACCATTTAACAGTAACAACTTCAGCCGATTACAATCATTTTGTTCCGCTTGAGAATAATGCAGACTATTTGTTTTCAGACATTACCAATTTCAAACCCAATATTCCCGGCAAAATGACAGCAGATAGTAAGGAACTGGCTGAACAGAAAAGCTTTTCGTACATGGTGGGACTCAATTATTACAAACGCCAGCGCAGACCCTGGATTGAAGAGTCGCCATTTATTTTTATGAAAGATTTTTACAACGTCGGACTTCGTTATCATCAGGGTGTAAAAAACATATTTTCTTCGGTTTCTGATTTTAGTTACATTGATTTCAGTTACCATCAGCAAGCCAATATTTCGCCCTCGGCGGGAATCGATTTACATGCCAGCGCCGGTTATTTTTTCAATCAGCAGCAAATGCATTTTTCTCAATTCAAAAACTTCAAAACCGACGAAATACCATTCCTGCTGACCTTTTTCACACAGTCATTTCAGAATGTAAATGATTATGCACTCAGTACAAATAAAAGTTATCTGAACCTGGGCGGTGAAATCAGAACCGAGTATATTTTGCTTCGTTACCTGTCGCTGATTAATACGAATACGTGGAGCGAAAGTTTTCACCTGAATTACGTTGCAACACCTTCGGTTCACAGCTACTGGGAGGCAGGATACAGTTTAAACAGTATTTTCTTTCTCGGGAATCTTGGTGTGTTCACCGGTTTTACAGGAACTAAATTTGAGAGCGTTATGGTTAAACTTACGATTTCGGGGTACTAAAAACGGGTCAACAACACAAATTAATCTGCAAAAGGCACAAATCAATCTGCAAACTGATTTAATTGCTGTTCAGCATTTTATAGCAGAAATTCTGCTATAGTTGACAGAAAATCAGTATTTAATTCGTTTTATTACTGTACCATTGCAATCATAATGCACCGGTGATAAAACAATGAAAATATTTAAATACAGATTGCTCAATCATATCCTCTTCTGGTTGTTTATTTTTGCCTTTTACACTGCACCGCGCATTGCATCGTTTGGTTTTGAAAGAGATGCTTTTGTAAACCTGATGTATATTCCTTTTGACATCATCACTGTATATTTTGTTATCGAATTTCTTATTCCGCGGTTTGTTCTGAAAAAACGACAATTTGGTTTATTTGCGATTGGCCTGATATTCGCCATCGGGGGCAATATCCTGGTTTCGCATTTCATTATGTACAGGGTACAACCTGCGCTGGGATTCTGGACAGTAAAAAGCAGTTTTGTAGTTGAGCTTTTTAACTGGCTGGTCAGCAGCTTTATGATTATTGGCACAGCCTCGGCGCTTAAATTGTATAGTTATTCAAACAAAATCCAGATAAAACAATCGGAACTCGAAAAAAGAAATGTTCGTTCTGAACTTGGCGTACTCAGGTCGCAGATTAATCCGCATTTTCTGTTTAACGTACTGAATAACATAGATTCGCTGATTTACGAAGACAAAGAAAAAGCATCGAACTCCATTTTCCTTTTGTCGAAAATTATGCGGTACATGCTGAAAGAATCGAACGAAGAAAAAGCACTTTTGCAAAATGAACTTGACTATATAAAAGATTACCTCGAACTGGCACGACTGAGTTTTGAAAATCCTGATTTTCTCGAATTTAATTATTCAGGCGACTTTAATAGCAAACAGGTTCCGCCATTGCTGTTTATCGCACTCATCGAGAATACAATTAAACATTGCAACAAACAGGTAGCTGCTCCGGGAATTAACATCGATTTCAACGTTTTTTCGGATAAAATTGAGCTAAAAACTTCCAACTTTGTAAAGCGTAACGATTTCAAGTTGCCTGATGCTGGTTCGGGCAACGGACTAAAAAATGTTGAAAAGCGTTTAAAACTGTTGTATGGTGAAAATTACATTTTTGATATTAACAGCAATATGGATAAATTTGAAGTATATCTGAAAATTCCGGTACTATGAAGATGAATTGTATTGCAGTTGACGACGAAGTGCTCGCGCTTAAAAAAATACAGCGATATGCCGAAAAAATCGACTATCTCAACCTGATGGGCACATTTGATAATGCACTCTCCACTTTTTCGTTTTTACGCGAAAACCATATCGACCTCATTTTCCTGGATATCCAGATGGATGAATTCACAGGCATTCAGCTGCTCGAAACCATCAAAGACCCTCCTTATGTAATTCTGACAACGGCATTCGACGAATACGCGTTAAAAGCATACGAACTGGATGTGATGGACTACCTTTTAAAACCAATTCCGTTTGAGCGTTTTGTAAAAGCTGTTGAAAAAGTTTATGCCCGTTTTTTAAAAGACGCTCAATTACAAAACCGACCTGCAAGAGTGGAAACACCTGTTTTACAACCCGAAAAACCTGATTACACTTTTATAAAATCGGGGAACAAAACCATAAAAATGTACTTTAACAAAATTCTGTACATCGAAGGAATGCGCGATTACCTGCAGGTTCATACCGAAGACAGCAAATTTATGACACTGTTAAACTTCAAAACAATACAGGATTTGCTCGACCCGCAAAAGTTTATACGCGTACACAAATCATACATTGTAGCCATCGATAAAATCGACTATATCGAGAACAATGCAATCAAAATCAAGGATAAACTCATTCCTGTGAGCAGCAGTTACAAAATTGCATTTAACAGTTTACTCAGCCGGAAAAACATTACACATCTTTAGTTGATACTGAGCTGATTCAATTTTATTCAAACCACTTTCGCTTTCAACATGTTTCATCACCTATTTTTTCGGTTTTTCTGATTTTTGAATTATTATGAAAAATTTATTTTTGCGCAACAATTAATAACTGTGCTGTCATGAAAAAAGGATTTGGAATTCTATTCACACTTTCATTAATNNATTATTTTCACGGGTTGTAAAAAGCCCAACCCGGATATCGAATACGACAGAAAATACATTAAAGAAATCAAGGAATTCAGGAAAGAAGCCATGAGTTACATGATGACAGCCAATATTCCCGGAGGTTCATTTGCCGTGTTTAAAGATGGAAAACTGATTTATTCTGAAGGATTGGGTTATGCTTCACGGGAACTTGAGGTTGCGGCCACACGAAATACAAAATTCAGGATTGGTAAAGTTACAGAATGTTTTACAGGAGTTCTCTACCAAATGCTTGTTGCAGAAGGAAAACTACACCCCGATTCAACGGTACAGTTTTATTTACCCGATTTTCCGGAAAAACAATATCGGCTGCCGGTTGGAACGCTTTCGTACCACACTTCTGGAATCAGACAACCCAATGTTGCAGAGAATGAATCGAGTGGAATGAACATGACTTTAAAGCAAGGCATTGAACTGTTTAAAAACGATTCTCTGCTTTATTATCCTGGAATGGTACAGGCACAGAGTATGTTTAATTACAACCTTTTGGGAGCTGTAATGAAAAAAGTGACAGGCAAAACTTATGCTCAGTTGTTGAAAGAATATATCACTGATACACTCCAACTTAATAATACTGTAATCGACAACCCGTTTGCCGTTATTAAAAACAGATCCAATTTTTTCGACCTCAATTTTGTAGCGCAAATGGTTAACGCACCTGCCCGCGATTTAAGGTTTCGCTCACCAGCCGAAGGTTTGTTGTCGAATGCAGAAGATCTTGCAACGTTTGGTAATGCAATTCTGCAATCGAAAATCATCAGCGAATCAGTAAAAGATGAGCTTTTTAGGCCAGTTATATTATTTGATGAGAAGAAAACAACATTGAACAATGGATGGATTTACATGACTGATAATAATGGAGCAACATTTTACGGGCGGGCAGCAGGAATTACAGGGGGCGGTGCAGCTCTTTTAGTTTATCCCGACGAACAACTTGTGGTAGCAGCAACTATTAATTTGACCGACAATGGTGGTCAGTTGCCAATTATAGCATTAGCTGAAAAGTTTCGCAAAAAACCGGAGGTTACAAAAGAAATATCAGACGATAAAGAATAAAAGTGCTGAAAATCAGGAGAACAGCGAATCGACAAATTCGCGGCGGCGGAAAATCTGAAGGTGTTCCATTTTTTCGCCAATTCCAATATACTTTACGGGTATTTTAAATTGATCGGAAATCCCGATTACAACACCTCCTTTGGCAGTTCCGTCGAGTTTGGTTAAAGCCAGCGCGGTTACTTCGGTTGCAGCTGTAAAATGTTTGGCCTGTTCAAAGGCATTTTGTCCGGTGGAGCCATCGAGCACAAGTAAAACTTCATGCGGAGCATCGGGGATAATCTTCTGCATCACTTTTTTAATTTTCGACAGTTCATTCATCAGGTTAACCTTGTTGTGTAACCTTCCTGCTGTGTCGATAATTACCACATCGGCATTTGATGCTTTAGCTGATGCGATGGTATCGAAAGCAACAGAAGCCGGGTCGGCACCCATTTTTTGTTTAACAATCGGTACATCAACACGTTTGGCCCATATTTCGAGCTGTTCGATGGCAGCAGCCCTGAAAGTATCGGCTGCACCAAGTACCACAGATTTACCTGCTTTTTTGAAATTGTAGGCTAATTTCCCGATTGTTGTTGTTTTACCAACACCGTTAACTCCAACAACCATAATTACATACGGCTCATTACTTTCGGGCAGTTCGAAATCAGAAAAATCGGGATTACTGCTTTCTTCGAGAAGTGCAGTGATTTCCTCTTTCAATAAATTGTTCAGTTCGTTTACGCCAAGGTATTTATCGCGCGAAACACGGCTTTCAATCCGGCTGATAATTTTAAGCGTGGTTTCAACGCCAACATCCGACGAAATAAGAATTTCTTCAAGATTATCGAGCACTTCATCGTCAACCTTCGATTTACCAACTACAGCTCTGCTGAGTTTTTTAAAAACACTTTCCTTGGTTTTGGCCAAACCCTCGTTAAGATTTTCCTTTTTGCTTTTATCGAAAAAACCAAACAATCC
>DPCJ01000061.1 GCA_003516705.1 Prolixibacteraceae bacterium
TGGTAGAAATCATACGTTCAACATCGTCATTGTAAACCAAAATATTATCTATTTCGTGATAGACGCCGTTCACCGCATCATTATCAAAATTTTCGGTCAGACGGATCGCTTTACCTGTTGAAGGAATCATATTGAAGACATTGTATTCATTTGTTGTACGAAGTGTACGAACTTCCATTAAAGTATTCGGACACAGGGTTTCAAGGTATTCAAACATATCCACAACCTTAACGGAATGGGATTCTCCCGTTGATTCGTAATTCATCCCGGTATTATCATATTTTTCGATAAACAGTCTCATCGGTAACTTTTTGTTGAGCAGGTGATAAGCAATAAATCTGTTCAGACTGTTCTTCCTGTTTTTAATATCAGTTATCGACGCATCCTCCGGATAAATATCATCATACACATTTTTTGCATAGGTTTTCATGTCGTCCAAATTGCTGATGCCATTTGCTGCAAAAGTTTCATTACTCTCCATTAAAGCTGTGAAACCATATTTTCTTTCCCTCGGAACACGAACTCTTGCATAATTATAAATGTATCCCGCGTTCTCTCTTGCTACCCAATCAGCATTGGGCACATAACTCTCATCTTTGATTAAACTGATGTTTTCGTCAAGACCTGTTGCCCGAAGTGCTTCATAAAAAAGTGAAAAATCTGCATCCTTCGATATCGCCTCAACCAATGTATTGTCGGAAGGAGACACTACCTCATTAATGGCATGTATGACACCATTATGAGCCTCAATATCCTTTTCAATAATTTTTGATGTTGTGTTTATCGAATATACAAGTCCTGTTTCATCAGAAGAAATTCCAATATCCACAAATCTTCCACTCATGGTTTGTTTGGTTAAAAAGCCTTCAACAAAATCTTCTGTGGTAATAGAAAAGTCTTTGATAATATGGTCGTAAGCGATTTTCTTAAGTTCATCCACAGGAAAATCTTTGAAAGAATTTTTCCCTTTACTTTTATAAAACCTGATCATAGCATCGTTGTTGGGCAGGAAACAAGTATAATCACCATAGGCATTCAGTAATCCCATTACTCCGGTTGTATCAAGAACATGTTTGAATTCGGAGTATGTTTCAGGCCGGTTTTTAATATACTGACCAACAGTTTCGCCGGTGAAAGTGTAAAAGTTATCCCCAATATCATCGCTGTTACATGCCTGAACCAGAAACATTGCCGTAGTGATTACGATTACTGAAAATGTTAACCGGCTTCCTTTGAAGCCCGATTTAGCTAACATATTCCGGATGACTGATAATTTCATTATATAGATTTTCATCTGCAAAAATTATTAAAGTTGCTAATTAGTTGGCGGTTAAGCTTTGTCTCATTTATCCACTTTCTCACCCGATGGAACTCACATGTAATTTGTTCATTGGTATTTGTGTTTTTCTGCAAACATGTTCGTTTCATAATCATTGTTTTACTAATTATTTGAACCCTCACCGGTAACCTTATAAAACTCGTTTTGCACCAGGGCAGAGTTTGCTTTCAATTCATCGGTGTGAACAGGTAAATACAAAGCATCCATAACCGACATTTTTGTTGATTGGCCGGAGCCTCCACCTGTGAATTTTTTTGTTACGTAGCTCAGCAGCGGCGCCGGCGAATCAACACGACGTGCCATGCGCATCAGGTCGAACCAGCGTTTTCCTTCGAACATCAGTTCACGCTGGCGCTCTCTTAATAATAATTCGTCGAGTTTGAGTTTTGAAGTATAATTTTCGACTGACAAATCTTTTTCATCTTCTTCAATATTCGATCTCATATAAACCGTGTTTATCAGCCCAACAGCTTCTGCCGGGTTGGTTTCAAGCTGGATAAGCGCTTCAGCTTTCATAAGGTAAATTTCTGAAAGACGGTAAACAATCCAGTTGGCTGTAACATTCCGGTAATAATAAGTGCTGACCTTGGTGGTGGCATTTTCCTGCCTGAGTGCACCCGCGTATTTGAACACATAGTAACTGTCGCCACCGGTTTCCTGGCGCAGAAAATCTTTTTCACGCAAATCTTCGGTGCTTTCCTTTCCGTTGCCTGCATTGTAGTTAAACGGGCTGAATTTTCCGGTAACCAGAACACCCGGGAAACTCCATTGTCCCCTTTCGTTACCATATGCGCCAAAGAAATCGCGCACTACCCAGTTAAACATCAAATCATCGTCAAATTGTAATTCAAAAATGCTCTCCTCCGAATTGCCCTGGTAAAATACTTTTGAAATTACATCTTCTCCGGGTACAAGTTTCAAATCAGTATTTGTATCGTTGATGATTTGATCGCACATTTCGGTGCATTTACCATATTCTTCCCTCCACAGGTAAATGTCAGCCAGTAGTGCCCTCACTGCATTGGTTGTTATTCTTCCTTTGGTGTAGGTGTTGGTTTCGTAACTGTCGCGCGAATATTTCAAAGCCGTTTGCAAATCGGCCACCAGTTTGTCGAGTATAAAATCTTCTGATGACTGGGGAATGCGATAATCCTGAGCATCATCGATACTTGGTTCTTCGACCCACGGAACCTGACCGAATGTACGAACAAGATAAAAATACATCAGTGCCCGCAGGGTAAGCACTTCTGCTTCCATTGAGTGGAGTTTCGATTCGGTGAAGTTGGCATCAAGTTCGACTACTCCGGGCGCATAGTGCAAAAAGTTATTGCAATTATTAATTACAGTGTAAAATGTGCCCCAGTTGCAGTACCAGTTGTCGGGAGAAATATCGACGTTGAGCATTTTGTACATGTCGGTTGGCATGTTCCTTCCATAAGTTACATTGTCCGAACGAAGTTCACCCCAGACCAGCATTCTGTTCAACACTTCTCCCTCTGTTATCGAACGATAACATGCTGCCAGCACCTGGTTTACCTGGCTTTCGTTCTGCCAGAAATCATCGAGTACAATTTCGCTCTCGGGCCTGATGTCGAGCCAGTCGCCACAACCCGACAAAACAAGAATGAGGCTTGCTAACGATAATATGGAAATTAGTTTTTTCATCTTCGTCATGTTTCATTTAAAATGTTACCGAAACTCCAAGTGTTGCATCTTTAGAACGCGGCGTAGGAGAATTATCTGTACTTACTCCGAACGAGCCATAACCAACTTCCGGGTCAACTCCGGTATATTTGGTTAACACCCACAGATTGTTAATGGTAAGGTAAAAACTAACCTGCTGCAACTTGTATTTTTCAAGTTTCGCTTTTGGTATTGAATAGTTAAAAGTCAGGTATTTCATTCGTAAAAAAGAGCCATCTTCAACATAGCGGTCGCTGCCCAGCCAGTTGTACCCGTAGTTGTACAACGCACGTGGCATTTCGGTTACATCACCGTCTTTTCTCCAGCGCCAGT